>JANQKX010000004.1 GCA_028280915.1 Kiloniellaceae bacterium | reverse complement strand
AAGTACGGCAGATCCGGCCGCCCGCGCTTCACCTCGGTGATCAGCATGCCCATGGGCAGGCCCCAGTCGCCCATGTGAATATCGCCGATGGTCTTGTCGCCGGCGAAGTCGAACAGCCGGCGCAGGGTGTCGCCGATGACCGAGGCCCGCAGATGGCCCACATGCATGGCCTTGGCGATATTGCAGCCGCCATAATCCAGGATCACTTCGCGCGCCGGGTCCCGCTTGGGGCAGCCCAACCGGTCGTCGGCGGCCAGACCGTCCACATGTTGGGCCAGGAAGGCGTCGGTCACGTCCATATTCAAAAAGCCGGGGCCGACCACCTCCAGCTTGGCCAGCTCGGGGCGTTCCTTCAGGTGGGCGGCGACACCCTCGGCGATTTGCCGCGGTGGCTTTTTCGCCAGCTTGGCCGCCGGCATGGCGCCGTTGCATTGGAACTGGGCCAGATCGGGCCGGTCGGAGGTCCGCACCTGGCCCAATTCGGCCGGCAAGCCTTCGGCCACAAAAGCTTGGAAGACCAGGTCGGTCAAAAGGGCGGCGATGGAAGTCATGAAAAACAGGTCCTCTGGCGTGGCTTACTCATTCGTCGGGGATGCGGTGCGCGGCTACATGGTGCGGGCCACTCATGCCGCGAAAGGGGCTAAATCGCAAGCGCTTGTTGGCGACTATTCCCCCGCCGGTGCCAATTGCCCACCCGCTTCGCCCCCGGAGGGCGCGCGTTTTGCCCGGCGCCGGGCGCGCCAGCCCTGAACATTGGCCCGCAGCATGAGGGCCGAGGGGGTGACCACCAAGGTCAGGATAGTGGCGAAGGTCAGTCCGAAAACGATGGCGGTGGAGAGCTGACGCCACCACTGTGTCGAGGGCGCGCCGAACTGCAATGTGCGGTCAAAGAAGTCGATATTGACCGCCAAGACCATGGGCATGAGGCCCAGAACCGTGGTGATGGTGGTCAGCAGCACCGGCCGCAGGCGCTGGGCGCCCGTGCGCAGGATGGCTTCCCTGGCCGAGGCGCTGGTCTTTTTGAGGCGGTCGAAGGTATCGATGAGTACGATGTTGTAGTTGACCACGATACCCGCCAGCGCGATGACGCCGATGCCCGACATGACGATGCCGAAGGGCTGGTCGGTCACCAGCAAGCCAATCATCACCCCGCTGGTGGACATGATCACCGCCGAGAGGATCAAAAAGGCGCTGTAAAAGCTGTTGAACTGGGTGATTAGGATAATCGCCATCAGGAAGAGGGCCACGCCAAAGGCCTTCATGAGGAAGGCTTGCGCCGCCTGCTGCTCCTCGTCCTCGCCCTTGAAGGTGATCTGGACCCGGGGGTCGATTTCCTGGCCGGCGAGCCAGGCGCGCACTTCCTGGACCTTGTCGTCCACCAAAAGGCCCGGCGCCACGTCGGCCTTGACCGTCATGACCCGGCTGCCGTCGACCCGCTTCAAGAGGCCCACCTTGGGCTGCGCCTCCCGGGTCACGAAGTTGGCGATGGGAATCATGCCATGGGCGGTTTGCACCCGGATGGAATCCAAATGGGCGATGTTGCGGTATTCCCGGGGCAGGCGCACCACGATGTCGATTTCGTCGATGCTGTCGTCGGGCCGGAATTCGCCGATGTTCATGCCGTTGGTGATCATGCGCACGTAGCTGCCGATCAAGGTTACGTCGGCGTCGAACTTGGCCGCCTGGGCCCGGTCGATGCGCAGTTGCCATTCGATGCCGGGTATGGGCCGTCCGTCCTCGATATCCACCAGGCCGTCCACCTCGCGGAGCGCCTGGCTGATCTGCAGGGCCACCGGCTCGATCAGGGCGGGGTTGATGGAGGAGACCTCGATCTGGATCGGCTTGCCCACCGCCGGACCGGCTTCCTGCTGCCGCGGCTCGACGATGATGCCGGCCAGGGGCGCGGTGCGCTCGCGGATTTCGGTGATGATCTCGTCGGCTGGCCGGCGGTTGAACCAATCGGTGAACTCGAGCTGAATGCGCCCGATCACGTCCTCGGCTTCGTCCTCCTCCGTGCCCGAGGAGGCTTGGGAAGCGGCGTAAACCGTATGAAACTCGCCCTTTTCCCGCTGCAGATCGAGGATACGGTCCTCCACCTGGCGCAGGAGGAAATCCCGTTCGTCGATGGAAAGGTTGCCCCGCCCGTGGATCTGCAGCACCGCGTTGTCCGGCTCCACGTCCGGGAAAAACTCCACGCCCCGGCCGTACTGGCCATAGGCGTACTGCACGCCGATGAGGATGCCCACCGCGGCCAGGAGAATCAGGCCGGGATGGCGCAGGGCGCCGCCGAGGACCTTAAGATAAACCCCGGTCAAACCCTTGATGTCGTTGAGGTCGCCATGTTCGCCGGCGGCCATGGCCTTCATGTTGGCCTGACTGGCGGCACCGGCGGTCTTGCCGATGAGGCCGCCCAGGGTGGGCACGAAAATCAGGGCCATGAGCAAGGAGGCGCTCAAGGTGGCGACCAGGGTGATGGGCAGGAATTTCATGAACTCGCCGACCACGCCGGGCCAGAACATCAAGGGCAAAAAGGCCGCCAGGGTGGTGGCGGTGGCGGCGATGATGGGCCAGGCCATGCGCTTAGCTGCCTGGGCATAGGCCTCCCGCTTGGGATAACCCTCGATCATCTTGCGGTCGGCGAACTCGGTGACCACGATGGCGCCGTCCACCAGCATGCCCACCGCCAGGATCAGGCTGAAGAGCACCACGATGTTGACGGTGAATCCAAAGGCCGCCAGGATCAAAATGCCGGACAGGAAAGAGCCGGGAATGGCGATGCCCACCAAGGCCGCCGAGCGCAGGCCCAGGGCCGCGACCACCACAATCATCACCAGCAACACCGCGCTCAACACATTGTTCTGCAGGTCCGCCAGCATGTTGCGGATGTCGGTGGATTTGTCCTGGCTGAAGGAGACCGTCACGCCCGCCGGCCAGTTTTGCCGCTCGGCTTCCACCAGGGCGCGGACCAGTTCGATGGTCTCGATGATGTTCTCGCCGGTGCGCTTTGAGATTTCCAAGGCAACGGCGCGCTGCCCGTTGATGCGGGCGTAGCCTTCCGAATCCTTGAAGGTGCGGCGCAAGGCCCCCACATCGCGGAACTTCACCACCGCGTCGTCGTTGGTCTTCAAGGGCATGTCCAAGATGTCCTGGGCGGATTCAAACAGCCCCGGCAGCTTGATGGCGAAGCGCCCTTGGCCCGTATCCAGAGCACCGGCGGCCACCACCCGGTTGGAGCGGGCCACCGCGTCGATGATGTCGCGGGCATCCAGGCCATAGCTTTCCAAGGCCAGGGGGTCGATCACCAGTTCCACTAGCTCTTCCCGGTCGCCGGAGATCTCGGCGCTCAGCACCGTGGAAATACCCTCGACCTTGTCCTGCAGATCACGGGCCAGGTTTAGGAGGGTGCGCTGGGGCACGCTGCCCGACAGGGAGACCACGAGCACGGGAAAGAGGCTGAGGTTGATTTCGTGAACCGTGGGCTCTTCCGCGTCGTCGGGCAGCTCGGGCTTGACCAGGTCCACCTTGTCTTGCACGTCCCGCTTGGCCTCGTCCACGTCGAAGCCCGCGTCGAATTCCATGATCACGTTGCCGCCGCCCAGGTAGGCGGTGGATTTCATTTCCTTCACGCCTTCGATGGCGCGCAGTTCCTGCTCCATGGGCTTGATGAGCAGGCGCTCGGAGTCCTCCGGCGAGATGCCTTCGTGCACCATGCTCACGTAGAGTATGGGAATGTTGATGTCCGGGTCGGATTCCTTGGGAATGGTGATATAGGCGATGGTGCCGGCGATCAGGATCAGCACCAGGGTGGCGACGACCGTGCGGGCATGGGTGACCGCCGCGTCGATGATCGCGTTCATGAGGTGGCCCCTTGACCGAAGGGCTCCAGGGTGTCCTCGTCAAAGGCGTCCACTTTTTGGCCGTCGTTGACGAATTCATTGCCCACGGTGATGAAAACCACCTTGTGGGGCAAGCCGGTGACCCACACCCCGTCGGCCTCGGTTTCCAGGATCTTGACCGGTTTGAAGGCGGCCACCTTGCCGTCTTCCAAGGTCATCACGCCCAGACGCCCGGCCTCGGAGAGGGTCAGGATCGCCGGGGAAATGCGGTGGGCCTCCGCTTGCAGCAAGGGCAGGCGGATGTCGGCGGAAAGACCGTCGGGGATTTTCCGATCCGGGTTGTCCACTTCCAGCTCGACGCGAAAGGTCCGGGTCGCCGGGTCGGCCATGGAGGATACGAAGCGCACCTCACCTTCAAGAGTGTGACCGGTGACCAGGCGGGCAAAGCCGGTTTGACCCTCGGTCAACTGTTCCACCACGTTTTGATTGACCTGGGCGACCACCAGAATGGGGTCCAGGTCCACCACCTGGGCCACGGGATCGCCCACGTCCAAAAACTCGCCGATTTCCACCATGCGATTGTCGATCAGGCCGCCGAAGGGCGCGCGGATGACCGTGTTGTCCAGCTCGTTCTCGGCGGTGGACACCTGTGCTTTGGCTTCTTCGTAGGCGGCCTTGGCGGCGGCCAATTGGGTCTCGGCGCGGAAGCCCTTTTTGTTGAGCTTTTTCGCCGCCTCGTATTCCAAGAGGCGTTGCGCTTCCAAGGCCTTGGCCATGCTCAAGCGCGCGGGGCGGTCTTCCGGATCCAATTCCAGGATGACCTCGTTGGCGGCAATGCTATCGCCTCTGTCCACGTTCAGTTTGACCACGCGGCCATGGGCATCGGCCTTCACATTGACCTGGCGCACGGCCTCGGTCCGGCCGCGCAGCAGTTCATAGGACGTGCGGGCCTGGGCGGTTTGCTCGCGAACGCGCACCGCCGGCAGGTTTTCCGCGGCACTCAGGTCCGCCGGGGGTTTGCGGGCTTCGGGCAGGCTGTCGCCATGGCCGAACTGGCCCGATGCGATCCAGGCAATGGCACCGATGGCCAAGAGGAACGCGATGACAAATGAGCGGTTCATTGTTTTCCCAACGTCATTGGTTCGAAGTCAAGAATTCGTGTCTGCTCTTTAAACGGCTATTCAGCGGCGCGGTGCCCTGGCTCGCCCGCCGGGAAGGCGCCGGGTTTGCCAGGCTCGGACGTGCTGAATGCTTCAACATCCGCTAAAAGTTTTTCTTTGTAGTGCTCCAGAAAATCGGCGGCGGCCCCGTAAACCGCCATGCCCAAGCCGCAGACAAAGGCGGCCCCGGGCGGCACGCCTTCGCCGCTGCCGGGGCATTCTTCCATGCGGGTCAAATGGTCCCGATACCAGTCGATGCGCTGGGCCAGCAAACGGGCCAGGCGCCGGGGCGGCAGGTGCTCGGCGAAATAAAGCATGAAGAGGAAATCCGAGCGGCACTTATCGGCGGCCGGTTCTGCCATGAGGGCCTCGTCGAAAGCTTCGAGCCCCGCGTCCGTGATGGAATAAATCTTTTTGTCGGGACGTTTGTCTTGTGATTGCTGGCGGCAGGCGACCAGGCCGTCGCGGCGCAGCCCCTCCAGCGCCGGGTAAATGGAGCCGAAGCTGGCGGCGTGGATATGGGCAAAGGGGCCCTCCTCGAAGGCCTTTTTGATCTCATATCCGCTTGCTTCTCCCTGGCTCAGCACGCCAAGGCAGAGTGTTTTGGCATCCATTGGCTCATTCTCCCGCCGACGAACCCTTAAATAGTCCCGGCAATTATCTCCGTCCAGCATATATCGGTCCAATATATGTAGGGGCGGCTATGCAAACATTGCAAGGCTAAAGCCGGACAGCCTCAACTTCTGAATGATCGAGATAGGAAATGTTTAAAGTTGCCCGGTGAGTTAAACTTCACGATTAGTACGTGACGGGCGGGCTAGCGGATCAGCAGCATGCTGCCGGGGTCGGCGCGGGCTTCCCATTTGCGCCGCTCCAATTCCGGGTCCAGGTGCGCCTCGATGGGATAGCCCACACAAAGATAGGCGGTGAGTTCCCATGTGGCGGGCAGGTCCAAGGCGGCCAAGACCGCCTGGGGATCGAGGATGGACACCCAGCCCACCCCGATGCCCAGGGCCCGGGCCGCCAGCCAGAGATTTTGGATGCTGGCCACCACGGAATACTGCAGGGTCTCGGGCATGGTTTGACTGCCCAAGCCGTGGCCTTGATCGGTGGAGACATCGCAGTATACCGCGTAATGCACCGGCGCGTCTTCCAGACCGGCCAGTTTCAGGCTGGCGTAGAGCCGCGCCTGTTCGCCGTGGTAAGCGGCCAGGGCCTCGCGGTTACACTGCTTAAAGATCTCCCGGATCGCGCGGCGCCGTTTCGGGTCTTGCACCTGCACGTACCGCCAGGGCTGGCTCAGGCCGACGGAAGGGGCCAGCATGGCCGCCTCGAGCAGGCGGTTCAGGTCTGACGGGGCAATGGGATCGGGTCGGAAGTGGCGCACGTCCCGGCGCCAGCGCAACAGCTCAAAAAGCTGATCTTGAAAGGTCTGGTCAAAAACCGGCGGGTCACTGTCGGATGGGGTGTGGGTCAAGGGCGGGGCAGCTCGAGATTTGGCGCCTTACAGGGACGACAAGACGTCTTTGATGGTGGCGCCGCTGGACAAGACTTCTCCGGCTTCATTCAAGGCGTAAAACT
>JANQKX010000751.1 GCA_028280915.1 Kiloniellaceae bacterium | reverse complement strand
CAAACAGGCTGCGGGCGAAGTCATCAATCTCTGCGCCAACAACTATCTGGGCCTCTCCAACGACCCGGCAGTGGTCGCGGCAGCCAAGCAAGCCCTGGACAGCTACGGCTTCGGTCTTTCCTCCGTGCGCTTCATCTGCGGCACCCAGGACATCCACAAGCAATTGGAGGAAAAGATCTCCGCCTTCCTCGGCACGGAGGATACGATCCTCTACGCCGCGGCCTTCGACGCCAACGGCGGTCTCTTCGAGCCGTTACTCGGTGCAGAGGACGCGATCATCTCCGACGAACTCAACCACGCCTCGATCATCGACGGCGTGCGCCTCTGCAAGGCCAAGCGCCTGCGCTACGCCAACAACGACATGGCCGATCTGGAAGAAAAGCTGAGAGAGGTCGCCGACTGCCGCTTCCGCCTGATCGCCACGGACGGGGTGTTTTCCATGGACGGCATCATCGCCAACCTGCCGGCGGTCTGCGACCTGGCCGAACGCCATGACGCGCTGGTGATGGTGGACGATTCCCATGCGGTGGGCTTTATCGGCGAACATGGTCAGGGCACGCCGGAGCACCATGGAGTGATGGACCGGGTGGATATCCTGACCGGCACCCTGGGCAAGGCCCTGGGCGGCGCCTCGGGCGGCTACACTTCGGGCAAGAAGGAAGTGGTGGACTGGCTGCGCCAACGCTCCCGCCCCTACCTCTTTTCCAACGCCCTGGCGCCGGTGATCACCGCGACCACCCTAAAGGTCCTGGACTTGCTGCAGGAAAGCGGCGCGCTGCGGCAAAAGCTGCGGGCCAACAGCCAGCGGTTCCGCCAGGGCATGACCGACCTGGGCTTCACGCTAGTGCCGGGCGAACACCCGATCATCCCGGTGATGCTGGGCGAGGCCACCCTGGCCCAGGAGATGGCCCAGCGGCTTCTGGCGCGGGGCATCTACGTGATCGGCTTTTCCTTTCCCGTGGTGCCCCGGGGCCAGGCGCGCATCCGCACCCAGATGTCCGCCGCCCACAGCCCGGCGCAGATTGATCAGGCCATCGACGCCTTCGCTCAGGTGGGCCGTGAACTTTCCATCATTTCATAAGAAATTCCGGAGACTTCGCCATGAAAGCTCTTGTGAAATCTAAAGCCGAGCCGGGGATCTGGATGGCCGACGTGCCGGAGCCGGAAATCGGCCCCAACGACGTGCTGATCAAGATCCACCGCACCGCCATCTGCGGCACCGACATTCATATCTATAACTGGGACGACTGGTCGCAAAAGACCATCCCCGTGCCCATGACCGTGGGTCACGAATTCGCCGGCGAGGTGGCCGAGCTGGGCCGGGAGGTCACCGGTCTGAAAATCGGCGACCTGGTCTCGGGCGAAGGCCATATCACCTGCGGCTATTGCCGCAACTGCCGGGCCGGGCGCTCTCACCTCTGCCGCAACACCGTGGGCGTGGGCGTGAACCGGGCCGGCGCCTTTGCCGAGTATCTCTCGATCCCCGCGCGCAATGTCTTTCCCCTGCCCGCCGGCTTCACCGAGGCCCAGGGCGCCATCCTGGACCCCCTGGGCAACGCGGCCCACACGGCACTGTCCTTCGACCTGGTGGGCGAGGACGTGCTGATCACCGGCGCCGGGCCCATCGGCATCATGGCCGCGGCCATCTGCAAGCACGTGGGCGCGCGCCACGTGGTGATCACCGACGTGAACGATTACCGCCTGGAGCTGGCCCGGCAAATGGGCGCCACCCGGGCCGTCAACGTCATCAACACCACTTTGGCCGATACCATGGAAGACTTGGGCATGGTCGAGGGCTTTGACGTGGGCCTGGAAATGTCCGGCAACCCGCAAGCCTTCAACGGCCTTTTGGAGGTGATGAACCACGGCGGCAAGGTCGCCCTCTTGGGCATTCCGCCGGGCGGCACGGCGATCGATTGGAACCAGGTGATCTTCAAGGGCCTGTTCCTGAAGGGTGTCTATGGCCGGGAAATGTTCGAGACCTGGTACAAGATGACCGCCATGCTGCAGAGCGGCCTGGATCTGTCGCCCATCTTCACCCATCAGTTTCCCGTGAACGACTTCCAGCAGGGCTTCGACATCATGCGCTCGGGCCAATCGGGCAAGGTCATTCTCGGCTGGAATTAAGGTGCGGATTTTGGGTTGCCTGGGCCGGATTGATTAGAGCCGGCGGCAAGGGCTATAAGGGCGCGCCGCCGTTTCGCAAGGAGAGCTGTCCCCATGTTCCAAGAGGCCACCAGCCGCGCTATTTTTCCCACCAACATCTGGCTCTGGGACCTGGCGCCGGAGATCGGCACCCGGTTGAACCAGCAGATGATCCAAGACCTGGACCGGATCACCGCCCCGCGCCCGCCGTTGAAGCCCGGCGCCAACTGGCAAACCGACCAGAACCTTCACGAGATGGCGGAATTCGCCGAGATCTCGGACTATGTGCGCGGCGCCGCCCGGGAGGTCTTGACCGGCCTGGAGGTGGAATTCGACGACACGGTGATCACCGGCTGCTGGGCCAACATGAGCCCGCCCGGGGGCAATCACCCGGCCCATATCCATCCCAACAACTTCCTGAGCGCGGTTTATTATCTCTCCACCCCGCCCGGGGGCCAGATCATCCTGTTCCACGATCCCCGGCCCCAAGTGGAGATCATGGCGCCCCACTACAAGCACCGCAACAACCGCAACGTCCAGATCCAGCAGGTGCAGGTGGCGCCTGGACGTTTGGTCATGTTTCCCTCCTGGCTGGCCCATTCCGTGCCGAACAACACGGGCCAGGGCCTGCGGGTCAGCATCTCCTTCAACCTGCTGCTCAGTGCCTTTACCGAAAAGGTGGCCAAACCCCGCTGGCAAGGCATGCCGGTCAGCGAATCGCAAGATTAACGCTCACCGGGTTGCGGTCGCTGGATTACCGGGTGAACGCCTGATAGGCTGCCACCTCGGACGTCACGCAGGGGATCGTTGGAGGCAGGTCATGGAGCGCCAGAAAGGGACGGAACAGCTTCCCGAGGTCATCTATATCGATGACATCCTTCATACCCTCTACACCACGCCCTTGTTGCCCTGGCTGCGCGACGAAGGCGCGTCCTGGGTTTTCGATCTGCGCACGCCCCAGTGCAAACGGGGCTACATCGGCCGCTGGGAAATCCGGGGCGACACCTTGTGGCTGATCGACGTCTATGCCTGGCGCGACGGCATGCACACGGGACTGCCCGATTTGTTCGACGGCAAGAAGGAAGTGGTCGCCGAGTGGTTTTCCGGCCCACTGATCGTGGAGCCCGCCGCGTCGGAGATCCCCGACGGCGCCTATCCCGAGGTGAGAACCCTGCTGGTGGAAGGGGGCCGCCTGGTGGAGGGCTGAGCCCCGCCTCGGCCCACGTCCTGCCCCCGACCCCGCATTGTCAAACCATCCGGGAATGTTAGGATTACTGTCGCAAAACCGTCATCTTTCCCGCTGCAGGGACGTGAGGCACCACCATGACCGACCCTTTGGCCGAGGCCATCGAAGGCGCCGCCCGCCAGGCCTTGGCAAGCTACGATTTTTCGGAGCACACGGCGTTCTCCCCGCTCAGCGAATCGGAAAACAAGGTCTTTTTGATCGACGATCCTGAGATCCCCGAAAGCTACGTCATGCGGGTGAATTCGGGCCGCCTCACCTATCACAATCCGCCCTCGGTGGCCTCGGAACTGCAGTGGCTCATGGCCCTGGAGCGGGAAACGGACATCCTTGTCCCTCAAGTCAAGCCGGCCCGGGACGGCGGGCTGGTGCAAAAACTTGCCGCCCCGGGCCTGGATCAGCCCCGCTGCGCCGCCGTTTACAGCTTCTTGCCGGGCAGCGAGCCGCCGGAAGACGATCTCTTAACCGGATTCAAGCGCTTGGGCGGGATCTCGGCCCAACTCCACACTCACGCCAA
>JANQKX010000749.1 GCA_028280915.1 Kiloniellaceae bacterium | reverse complement strand
GACGATGGAGCCGGCGCCCCGGGGCAGCAGCCGCTTGGCCAAGGCGTGGTCCGGATGTTCCGGCAAATCCGGGTGAAGCACCCATGCCACCGCGTCGCTGCCTTGCAAAAACTCGAGCACCCGATGGGTGTTTGTCATGTGCCGTTCCATGCGCAAGGGCAGGGTTTCCACCCCTTGCAGGATATACATGGCGTTTTGCGGCGCCATGGCGGCGCCGAAATCCCGCAGGCCCTCGGTCCGGGCGCGCATGACAAAGGCTTGCGGGCCGAACTCCTCGGCAAAATCCATGCCGTGATAACCTTCATAGGGTTCGGTCAGGGTCTCGAACTTGCCGGACGCCTCCCAGTCGAAGCGGCCGCCGTCCACCAAGATGCCGCCCAGGGCCAGGCCGTGGCCGCCCAGCCACTTGGTGGCCGAGTGCATCACGATATCGGCCCCCAGGTCGATGGGCCGGCAGAGATAGGGCGTGGCGAAGGTGCTGTCCACCATGAGCGGCAGGTCCGCGTCATGGGCCACCTGCGCGATGGCCGGCACGTCCATCACCTCAAGACCCGGATTGCCCAGGATCTCGCCATAAATCAAGCGGGTCTCGGGCCGGATCGCGGCGGCAAAGGCGGCCGGGTCCCGCGGGTCCACCAGGGTGGTGGTGATGCCAAAGCGCGGCAGGGTGTGGGTGAATAGGTTCACGCTGCCGCCGTAGAGGGACGCCGAGGACACGATGTGTCCCCCCTGCCCCATCAAGGTGACGATCGCCAGATGCAAGGCCGCGTGACCGGAGGCGGTCGCGATACCGCCCACGCCCAGCTCCAAGCCGGCCACCCGCTCTTCCAGCACCGCGACGGTCGGGTTGGAGATCCGGCTATAGATGTGGCCCGCCCGCTCCAGATTGAAGAGCGCCGCCGCGTGGTCGCTGTCCTGAAACACATAGGACGTGGTCTGATAAATGGGCACCGCGCGCGCCCCGGTCGTCGGGTCCGGCCGCTGCCCGGCATGGAGCGCCAAGGTATCGAATTTCAGAAATTTCGGATCCGCCATTGTCACCTCCCGCCGCTTTACTTGCGGTGCTGCCTTGGCCCCCAAATCGAACGCACCCCCCGGTTTGAAGAGCGCGAATTGAGAAACCCGCTTCGATTGGGCCCCTAGATAGAGGGGCGCCGAAACAGCAACGAATAAAAAGGGCCAATGAAAAAAAGGCAATTACAAATCGCCTAAAAAGCGGAGGGCCGTTCAATCCGTCGCCGGATTGCGGCCCTCACGTTTCATTCCCTGTCAACTTGCCAGGTTGGGAGACTACGGGCAGAGATTCCGGGGGTCAAGTAATGAATTTGTATTAGGGATTTTTGCCCACAATACGGGTTTTTCCCCAACAAAAAAAACCGCCGGACGAACCGGCGGCAAGTTAAACAGGGAGGCGTTACAAGGAACGGATAAACATCCGAACAACGGTGGGCTAAGCCAAGACGGCCAGCCCACGCCGTCAATCAAGCAACATAATAGCAAATTCCTTAGAAAACGTTAAGAGTTTAAGTGAATTGTTTATTTATTTTTCCGTTTCACAGCCTCTCTCCTATCATTATTAGTACTCGCCGCAAATTTTCCTTTGATTTTTTCAATTGTAATATCCTGAATTCATTCGGCTAATTCCATCAATAGATTCAAAAACTGAAACACAATCATAAGAGCATAGCATGCTACCGGCCGCTCGATCGGTCCTCGTCGTGAGCCGGATTCGGCCCGGAATCGGGAAAAGGGGGCGTTAAATGTCCAAAAACCAGATCAAAACCGTCAAACTGGCCAAGGAAAGTCCCGTGGAGAGGGCCACGCAAGACGCTGAGCGCGCCAGAAAGGTCTCGTTCTGACTGGCCAGGACAAAGACATTCAGCCCCACGGGCATGGCCGCGCTGACGACGGCGACCTTGGCCCAGAGCGGCGGCAGATCGGCCAATCCGAAGACCACCGCAGCCATCATGAGGGGATAGAGGACAAGCTTCACCGCCACCAGCGCCGCGATGTCCCGTAAATCCCCGGCGATGGAGAAACCGGCCAAGGAGGCGCCGAGGGCGAAGAGGGCACAAGGGACCGTGGCGCCGTTGATCAAATCGGCAAAGGCAACCGCCAAGCCCGGCAGCGGCCAGCCGGTCGCCCCATAGAGCAGCCCGGCCAAGAGGGCGATGATGATCGGATTGGTGATCACCGGGCCAAGCACCTTGGCGGTGCCCCGAAAGACCCCATGGAAAAGGCCCAATCGGGCCCGCTGACCCGGCTCCGCGTTCTCCGTCGACCCGCTGGCCGCCCCTGGGGACGCCGGCTCCAACTGGGCCGGCTCCAACTGGGTTAACAGCGTGGTCAGCGGGATGAAGATCATGGTGTGGAAGGAGATGATCAGCAGCAAGGGGACCAGCCCGGCTTCGCCGAACACGGCAAGGATCACGGGGATCCCCAGCAGCACCGTGTTGGAGTAGATACCCGAGAGGGCCATCAAGGCCGATTCGGCCAGGCGCCGGGAGAACACAAAGCGCGCGACCAAGATGATCAGGCTATAAAGGGACAGCCCGACGCCGTAGTAAATCCACAGCAGGGTCAAGTCCTCGGCCATATTGGCCACGCCGGTCGCGAACAGCCGAAACAGCATAACCGGCACCGCCAAGTAATAGACGAAGCCGGAAAAGATCCGCACGCCTTCACGCTTGCACCACCCTCGTTCCCCCGCCACATAGCCCAGCAGGATGAGAATGAAGAGGGGCAATATCGCCTCAAACACACCTGACGTCATGGACGGCCGGCACTCCGGCGTTCCGTAACCGCCCCGTGGAGCCATCGGCCCCGGAAGCTAGCGTTTGAACAGACCATCGACATTACTGAGGTAAGCTTTCTTGGTTGCAATCTTTGCCTTCACCACCTCGACTTCCGCCTCCAGCGCAGCAAGGTATTCGTTCAACTCGTCCACGCCCATGAGATCCAAGTCCTTGGGTTTCTCGATGGCTTTGCGCGGCTCCAGATCTTCCGCGTCCATTTTTCGTCTCCTCGACCGGTTGCCTAGCTGGGGTGAAAAATACTAGTGTGGTGGATATGAAGTTCCTTTTGTTCTCGGAGCTGGCACCGTAAGGAACTTCAAATCCATAAACCACACTAGCATCAATGGTTTGCTAGTGTCCTGATCGAATCAGAAGTTCGTCCGGTGCTCGCCATTTGACGCTACGAACTTCTGATTCGGGACACTAGTACTGTTGCCGACAATTTGCGACCGGCATCACCATGCCAAAACCCAATTAACCCTCCTTAGGAAAAGAAAAAATGTCCGAAACCTTGCCCGAGACCATGCCCGCGATCGAGATCACCGAACCGGGAGGCCCGGAGGTCCTGCAATTGGGCACGCGCCCCCTGCCGACCCCCGGCGCCGGCGAGGTTTTGATCAAGGTGGCCGCCGCCGGGGTCAACCGGCCGATCGAATCGAACGCCGCCAGGGCGGCTGGGCCGTCATAGACTATAAGACAGGCGGAACACCGGTGATGAAAGCGGTCAAATCGGGGGATGAACCGCAACTGACTTTGCTGGGCGCGATGCTGCTGAAACAGGGCTTTGCCGATCTGGATGTGAAGGAAGCCGACCGGATCGATACGCTGGCCTATTGGCCCGCGGGCGGCAGCCATGACGATTTCAGGCCGCAGGCCATCTCCGGCGACGATCTGGATGCGCTGTGCCTTGAAGCGGCGGACGGGCTTGCCATGCTGATCCGCGCCTATCTTGACGACGGGCTGCCCTATGTCTGCTGGCCCGACGCGGCCCGGAAACCGCGCGACGATTACGAATACGCGCATCTGGGTCGCATCGCCGAATGGTCGGGCGACGGCGCGGGCGGGGACG
>JANQKX010000742.1 GCA_028280915.1 Kiloniellaceae bacterium | reverse complement strand
TTGAGGCGCTGTTTGACCCGGGCCTTGCGCGCCTGCCAATTGGCCCCGCCCAAGCGGTCCAGCTCCACCGCCGCGTCGTCGGAGCCATAGCGGGACAGCACGTCGATGTTGACCACGGGCACAAAAAGCTTGTCGCCGCCGTGGTAGACCACTTTCAGGCAGTCATGGGCGGCCCCGCCCACCTCGATGGCCTGCAGGCCCTCATACCGCCCAATGCCATGCTCCACGTGGACCACCAGGTCCCGCTCCTCCAGGCTGGCCACCTCGGTCAGGAAGTTCTCCGGGCGCTTGCGGCGGCTGGAGGCGCGCACCATGCGCTCGCCCAGGATGTCTTCCTCGGTGATGACGACCACATCGTCGACCGCAAAGCCCTTCTCCAGGGCCAGGGCGGTCAGGCCCGTCCCACCGGGAGGCAGGGCCTCGAATTGAGACCAATCGTCAATGGGTGTCAACTTCGCCAGGCCGTGTTCGGCCAGGACACTGGCCAGGCGGTCCCGCGCCCCCTCCGTGGAGCCGGTGATCAAGACCTTTTTGCCGTCGGCCCGGCGCTGGTCCACGGCGCTTTTCACCGCGTCATAGATGTTGATCTGGGGGTCTTGGCGGGCCGGGGCGAAGTTCACCGAGGGGCGGCCGCGCAGGTCCAGGATGTTGGGGGTGCCGTCGACCGGTGCGAAGGCCGTGAAGTCGCCCCCTTCCCGCTCGTCGATGCGCCGTTCCCATTCGGACTGGTCCAGGTAGAGGGCTTCGGGGGTGACCGGCCGGTAGACCCAGCCGCCCGCCTCGTCCGCCCCCTCCAGGGACTTGCGGGCCTGATAAAAGTCGGCAACGGTCTCCAAGCGGGTCGTCAAAACGTCACTCACTTGGGCGTCCAAAGTCACCGGCGCCGCGGGCATATAATCCAGCAAGCAGGACATTTCCGGATAGAACAGCGGGATCCAGTGCTCCATGCCGGGATGGGGCCGGCCGGCGGAAATGGACTCATAAAGAGGATCGTCCTTGGGGTTACCGAAGAGCTGCCGATAGGCGCCGCGAAAGCGCTCGATGGTCGCCGGCTCCAGCAGCACCTCGTTGACTGGCCGGAAGGTCGCCTTGCCCAGCTTGCCCCGGGAGCGCTGGGACAAGGGATCAAACTCGCGGATGGATTCCAGGTCGTCGCCGAAAAAATCCAAACGCAGGGGCCAGGCCGCGCCCGGCGGGAAGACATCGATGATGCCGCCCCTTAGGGCGTATTCCCCTTGCTCGCCTACCGTGTCCACCCGCTGATAGCCGTTGCTCTGCAGGAATTCGGTCAAGGCATCGGGCGACTGCTGCCCGCCGACGACAACGGCCAGAACGCGGCTGGCGAAGACATCGGCGCTGACCGTACGCAGTTGCAGGGCGTTCACCGTGGTGAGGACCAAAAGCTTTTCCGGTTGATCCCGGCGTTCGATCAATTCGGAAAGAACATTGATCCGCTGGGCCAGGATGTCCCGGTGGGGGCTGACCCGGTCATAGGGCAAGCAATCCCAGGCGGGAAAGCACACCACTTCCAAATCGGGCGCGAAAAAAGCCAGCTGGGTCGCCAGCGCGTCCATGCGGGAATCGTCCCGCGCCACATGCAGCCATTGCGCGGCGTGAGACCGGGCGCAGAGATCCGCCAGCACCAGGGCATCCATGCCCTCGGGCGCGTTGCAGATGATCTTTCGCAGCGCTTCAGAGGGCGTATTTTTAGCCGGCATCATGGCGGTGGCGCTCTTTGACATAGGTGAACAGCTGGCGAAGCACGGGGCTTTCGAGTTCGCACGGCGGCTGGCTTCGGCCCGCCACCCAATCGTAAACCATCGGATCGGGCAGCTGCAGCAAGCTTTCGAACTGGTCCAATTCCCCGGCGTCGAAGCCGGCCAAAAACCGGTCGGCGAAGGGCCCCATGATCAAATCCAGTTCCTGGGTGCCCCGATGCCAGGCGCGAAACCGCAGACGCTTGCGCCGGATTTCCAATTCAGACTCGCTGTGATCTTGCGGCATGTTGCTGGGAACCCGGATCCAAACTCTACCATGGCAGGGCTATTTCTGGGACCCGCCAACGCGCGAGCAGGTGATGCCATTTGCCAGCCCGGTTGTCCAGACCCGAGCGTTGCTTCCGGGCGATTGAATGGCGGGCATGGCCGTTTTGTCGACCACCCGACGCCATAGTCGTGATAAGCCAAAGGACACGCGCCAATCTTGTGAGATCGATCGAATGTTTTTCGCCAAACTGCTTTGCGGTTTGTCCTTTTTGTTGGCTCTCCTCGATCCTTCGCCGGTCAGAGCCACCTGGTCCATCGTGGCTGTCGACGAAGCCACTGGCCAGGTCGGCGGCGCCAGTGCGACCTGCACCCCCTGGGCTTCGGCCATCCTGGGTCCGGTGCCGGGCAAGGGCATCATCGTGACCCAAGCCGCCTCGAACAAAGCGGCCCGGCACAGAGGCGAACTTTTGCTTCAGCAGAAAAAGAGTCCGGAAGAGATCATCGCGGCCATCACCGATCCAGCCTTTGATCCGACCCATGCCAATCAACAACACGGCATCGCCGCCCTGGGCTTTGACAGAAACGCGGCCGGCTACACCGGCGGCAATACCGTTTCTTATAACGGCGACCTACAAGGCGACGGGGTCTCGGTTCAAGGCAACATTTTAGCCGGCGAAGAAGTGCTGACCGCCGCCCTCGCGGCCTTTCAGGCCGCCGCCCGGGACCCGGCTTTGGCCTTAAGTGACCGACTCTTGCGCGCCCTGGAGGCCGGAGCGGCCGCGGGCGGGGATCGCCGCTGCGGCAGGCAAACCGCCATATCGGCCTACCTCATCGTCGTCGGGCCCAAAGACACTCTCGAAGCGCCGATGCTGCGCATTTCCGTGCCCATGCAATACTATGGCGGCGCCAATCCGGTGGATCTGCTGCGCGAGGAATACGACCGGAAAACGCAGCCTTGAGGGTCCCTTGGCGGTCAGCTTGACCGCCTGTTTCGCCGCTCCTAAAAACCGGCCATAATGAAATGAGCCATACCCTTAAGGAAGCGTCCGGCGATTGCGACCCGATAGCCTCAATCCCCTTTTTACCGAGATCACCAAGTTGCCCGGCATTGGGCCGCGCTTGGGCAAGCTGTTCGAGAGCCTGGCCGGCCCCCGGGTGGTGGATCTGTGCTGGCATCTGCCCAGCGGGATCATCGACCGCCGTTATGCCCCCAAACTGGCAGTGGCCCAGCCGGGCCGGGTGGCGACGCTGACCCTTACGGTGGGCGAACACCAAGCCCCACCGACCCGTCGGCAGCCCTATCGGATCTATTGCCAGGACGACACGGGTGAGATCGAGCTGGTGTTTTTCCACGCCAAGCCCGACTACCTGACGCGAATCCTGCCGCCCGGCGCCCAGCGCCTGGTCAGCGGCAAGGTGGAGGTCTTTGCCGGCGGATTGCAGATGACCCACCCGGACCGCATCGGTACAGAGGCGAACCGCGATGAGATCGAGCGGGTGGAGCCGGTCTATCCCCTAACCGCCGGCCTGAGCCACAACGTGGTGGTCAAGGCCGCGGCGGCGGCCGTGGCTTTGGCCCCCGAGTTGCCGGAATGGCTGGACGGCCCCTACTTGGCCAAGCAAGGCTGGCCGGCCTGGGCGACGGCCCTGCGGGCGGCTCATGCCCCCATGGACGAGGGTGATCTGGCGCCGGAAAACCCGGCCCGCGGCCGCTTGGCCTTCGACGAGCTGCTGGCCAATCAGCTGGCGCTCATGCTGGTCCGCCGTCATCAAGCCAAGCGCCAAGGCCGTTCCCAGCGGGGCGACGGGCAGCTACGCCGGGCCGTGCGGGCCGCCCTGCCCTTTTCCCTGACCGGGGCGCAGGAACAGGCTGTTGCCGAAATCACCGAGGATATGGCCAGCGACAGCCGTATGCTGCGCCTGCTGCAAGGGGACGTGGGCAGCGGTAAGACCGTGGTGGCCCTGATGGCCATGCTGGCGGCGGTGGAGGCCGGCGGGCAGGCCGCCCTCATGGCGCCGACGGAGATCCTGGTTCAGCAGCACGCCAAGACCATCACCCCCCTGCTCGAGCCTATCGGTCTTTCCATGGAGGTCTTGACCGGCCGGGACAAGGGGGCGGCCCGGGCGGAAAAACTGGCGCGCCTGCAAAGTGGGGAGAGCGCCTTGGCGCTCGGTACGCACGCGCTGTTTCAAAAGGACGTGGCCTTTCGCGACCTGTCCTTGGCGGTGATCGACGAGCAGCACCGCTTCGGGGTGCACCAGCGCTTGGACCTGACCGCCAAGGGACGGGCGGCCGATGTGCTGGTCATGACCGCCACGCCGATCCCCCGCACCCTGATGCTCACCGCCTATGGGGATATGGAAACCTCCCGGCTGAGGGAAAAGCCGCCCGGGCGCCAGCCGGTGGATACCCGGGCCCTGCCCCTGGCCCGCCTGCCGGATGTGGTCGCGGCGGTGGGCCGCTCCCTGGAGCAGGGGCACAAGGTCTTTTGGGTCTGCCCCCTGGTGGCGGAGTCCGAAGTGGTGGACCTGGCCGCGGCGGAAGAGCGGGCCCGGGAGCTGGAAGCCCAGTTCGGTGCCAAGGTGGGGCTGATTCACGGACGCATGAAAGGCCCCGACAAGGATCAGATCATGGCCCGCTTCGCAACGGGCGACGTGGACCTTTTGGTGTCTACGACGGTGGTGGAAGTGGGCGTCGACGTGCCCCTCGCCCGGGTCATGGTGATCGAGCATGCCGAGCGCTTCGGCCTGGCCCAGCTCCACCAGCTGCGCGGCCGTATCGGACGGGGCCGGGACCCGGCCACCTGCCTGTTGCTCTATCAGCCGCCCTTAGGCGAAACCGCCCGGGCTCGGCTGGAGGTGATGCGGCGCAGCGACGATGGTTTTGAAATCGCCGAGGAGGATCTGAAGCTGCGCGGCGCCGGCGAACTGCTGGGGACCCGGCAAAGCGGCCTGCCCCAGTTTCGCTTGGCCGACCTGGCGATCCATGGCGAGCTCTTGGCCGCAGCGCGGGACGACGCACGGCTGATCATGGAACGGGACCCGGACCTGAAGGACGCCCGGGGCGCCGCCCTGCGGGTCTTGCTCTATCTTTTTGAACGGGACGCGGCGGTGAAGTTTTTGAGCTCAGGCTAACGGGCCTTAAGGTCAAACCGGCCTAAAGAGCTGGCTGACCGCTAGGCCGACTCTTTCTGGGCAGCCGGTGGATAACTGTCCGGTCCTTTAAGGGCGGGCGCTTGTGAAGGGCCAGGAATCTGGCCTTGAGCCGGGCCCTGAGCAGGGCTTTCCCCCCGCCCCTGCTCGGCTTCTTCGATGGCTTCCTGCGCGGCCGTGGATTCCGGCGTGACGATGCCGCCGGAGACCACCATCTTCAGGCCTTCTTCCACCGTCATGCTCAAGGAACGCACCTCCGAGCGGGGAATGAACAACAAAAAGCCCGAGGTCGGGTTAGGGGTCGTGGGCAAAAAGATATTGAGGGACTGGGCCGGGGTCTTTTCCTGAATGTGTTCGGCCGTCGCCCCGGTGATGAAACCGATGGCCCAGGAATCCTGGCGCGGGTATTGGATCAGCACCACCTCGCGAAAGGCTTGGGACTGATTTTTGAACACGGTCTCGATGATCTGTTTGACCGCGCTGTAAACCCCGCGAATGACCGGCAAGCGGTCGAGCATTTTCTCGCTCATGCGGATCAGCGTGCGGCCCAGGATACCGGCGGCGAAGAACCCAATCAGGCTCAGCAACAGGACGGCGACCACCATGCCAAGGCCCGGCAGGCCAAAGGGCAGATAGGTCTCGGGATTCCAGCGCACGGGGATCAGCGGTGTGACATTGCGGTCCACCAGGGAAATAAACTCCCACGCCAGCCATAAGGTGATGGAAATGGGCGCCACCACCAGGGTGCCGGTGAACAGGTAGTTGCGAATCCGGGCCATGAATTCCAGCTTCGTGTGCCGGGATTCTTTTTTGGAATCGGACTTGATGACGATTTTCTCTTGAAAATCGGACGCCCGCTTTTGCGCCGTTTCCGTGGCGGTCACTTCGTGCCACGGCCGCTGCTCTTCCGTCTCCCGTTCCGGCGGCTTGACGATGCCGCCGGAGATGACGAGCTTGATGCCTTCCTCCACGGACATGTCCAGATGGTGAACGTCCCGTTCCGGAATGAAGAGCAAAAACCCGGTGGTCGGATTGGGCGTGGCCGGCACGAAAACGTTGATGACGTTTTCCGTGGTGAGGTCCTGGACTTCCCCTTCGGTGCGGCCCGTGACGAAGCCCACGGCCCAGGAGCCTCGGCAGGGGTATTCCACCAAGACCACCTCGCGAAAAGCGGTGGATTGCTGGGACAGCACGGTCTCGAAGACCTGCTTGGTCCAGCTGTAGATGGAGCGGATGACCGGCAGGCGCGCGACGATGCGCTCGCTCACCTTGATCCACAGCCGCCCCACGTAACCAGCTGTCAAAAAACCGATAAAAATCAAAAACAAGATAACGACGATCAGGCCAAGCCCCGGCACACCGAAGGGCAGGTAGCTTTCCGGGTTCCACTTTTGGGGAATAAGCGGCGTGATCTTGTTGTCGATGATGCCGAGCACCTTAAAGGCCAGCCAAAAGGTGATGGCGATGGGCGCGGTGACGATGACGCCGGCCAAAAAGTAGTTGCGGAAACGCACCGAAAAGCGGGGCTTCGGCGCCTTTCCGCCCTTACCGACACCAGGGTTGCCACTCATTTTGCCTTTCGGCTTTGCCATACTCTCGCCCGTCCGTCCATTCGCTCTTTGTTTTATTTGGAGATCTCCGCCCGTAACCGGGCAGACCCCAAAATTATGCGCTCTTTATATGGGAAGATAACAGCCTTCCGCCAGGGTTCAAAGGGAATGGAGGCCCGGCGCCAGGTCTTGGTAATCTCTGATTTGGCTTGTTTTAGGTGTTGGCGCCGGCAACGCTGGGCCCGGCTGGGCCACCAAAGTAATCCCCCGAAGGCGCCTTTTTTGGCGGCCAATGCCGTCCCACTTCTCGAAGCAGTCCCTAATTGCAAGATGCGCAAGCACTTACTGATGCCGTGATCTCTGAGGCGTTCCCGGTTGCGGTGAAACAAATGGACCATGGGTATTAACTGAAATCAAAACGCCTCGGGCCATCGTCGTGCAGCATGACGAACCGTGAGAATTTCAATAGTCTGTTCAGATACTTGATAAGCAACAATGTATGAGGCGTGCACGACAAGTTCTCGTGTGCCGTCAACCCTTCCAGGACGACCGATCTGTGGCGTGTCCGGCAATATGTCTTCCACAGCGTCGAATATACGTGCCGCTATGTCGAGCGCGGCGGTTGGATCATCGACAGCAATGTGACCGATAATACCTTCAATTTCAGTGAGCGCCTCATCCGTCCAGACAATTCTCATGAAGTATCAGCACTACCCGCTTTCTTCTGAACGAAATTTTTGATGCGTTGACGGGCCTCTTGCGTTGTATGGGTTCTGCCTGCTTGAGCATCCGCGATCCCGCGATGCACGGAGGCAACAAACGCCTCTTCCTCTTTGAGGTATCGTTCAATCGCTTCGTTCGCCAAGAATGACTTTGAGCGCCGTGTCGCTTGTGCCAGTTGCTCAAGCCGTTTTGATGTCTCCGGCTTCGTATGGACAGAGATCACTGATCGATTTGCCACGACATTCTCATCTATTTACTGATTCAGATGTATACATATTACTACACAAAACCCCTGCCCGCAAATACACCCCGACCTGCAAATGCACAAGGAAACCCGCCGGTTAGAGCGGTTTTCTTGTGTCTCGATTTCTTGTGTATGGGACATCTGAAATGATTGGTGCAGGTGACAGGACGAAGCGAGAACCTGGAGGGCTCTCGTCGTTTCTTCGAAAAGACTGCCGCCCCGCTACCAATGGAGATACTGGCCAGCGTTTCACCTTGCGAAACGCTGTTGGTGCGGCTGAGAGGACTCGAACCTCCACTTCCGTACGGAAACTAGCACCTGAAGCTAGCGCGTCTACCAATTCCGCCACAGCCGCATAACCGCCCGGCAAAGCTCTTCCCAAACATCAGGCCCCTGTTTTTGGTGCGGCTGAGAGGACTTGAACCTCCACGGGGTCTCCCCCACAGCGCCCTCAACGCTGCGCGTCTACCGATTCCGCCACAGCCGCGTTGCCCGGTTGGTTGGCTTCCACCACCACGGAGCGGGATTTATACCCGGCCCGGGCAAAAGGGCAATGGAAATATCGGCCCAGACGACAAAATGACGCCAAATTTTCCGGCGAACCGCCGCGGCGCTCCTTCGCCCCGTCGGTCATGAGGCCCTCGCCCGGCCATCCGGGCTTGCCTTCTTGGCCGGGCTGGCTAGGGTGGCGTTCAAGCAAGTTTTCTGGTGCCCTTAAATCCGAGACCGCCGCGCCTCATGAAATTGACGATTTTGATCAGCGCCTTGTTGGGTACCCTGGCCGTTTCCGCCGGGTTGGCCCTTTATCTATGGTACCAGCTCGACGACGTGGATATGGGCTTTCACGGCATGGCGGCCCTGTTTTTGGGTGTGTTTTTCACCCTGGCCATGGGCATGGGGCTGATGTTTCTGGTTTTTTACAGCAGCCGGAAGGGGCATGACGACGCTGCCGGCGGCCCGCGCGATTCCCGCGGTGATCCGGAACCATGAAGGAGTCCGAGATGGATCGCGGCGGCCTGGACCGTGACCCGCTGGATCCCCAGGCCATTGCCCAGCGGCTGCGGGCGCGCCGCGCGGAGCTGACCGAAATCTCGGCGGAGAGTGCGGAGGCACGGAAAACCGTTGAACTGGATCAGACCCGGGTCGGCCGCCTCTCGCGCATGGACGCCCTGCAGGGGCAAGCCATGTCCATCGCCACGGACCGGCGGCGGCAAGCCGAGTTGCAGCGGATCGAAAAAGCTCTGGCCCGTTTGGACTCCGGCGACTATGGATTTTGCCTATCCTGCGGCGAGGAAATCGCTCCCAAGCGTCTCAAGCTGGACCCCACCGTCGCTGTTTGCGTGGACTGCGCCGGAAACATCTGATGTAGGGCCGGAAACACCTGATGTGCGAAAGTCTTGATGCAGGCAATACCTGTATAGCAGGCCGGCGTTTCCCAGGGTGCCGCCACAGAACATCTAAAATTTTAGTATTTGATAAAATATGTCCGCGCGCGAGAGCGGCTGCGATTCTCCAACGATGAACCCGCAAGCTTCGTTTGAAGAATTAACCGTTCTCTTCCCTGCAACAAAGGGGTTTCAGTAAATCTCACCCTACATTTTGGATGGTTGAAGAAATAAGTAAACACTAAAAAGTTGGAAAAAGGCCAAATTCAATCTTGAAATTCAGATTTCATTAATATACGATGCAACAATTAAGAGATAATTAACTAAGAACACCAGGCATGATGCATTTTTATTTAATTTTATTGGATAAAGGTCATGGTTAATTTCTTAGAGTGGATTTACGGCCCGGCCGCGCATAGCGACCCCTATTTTGTCCTCTTGCGGGATTTTTGGCTGCTGACGCCTTGGTGGTATCCCTACCTTTGGCTTGGCATTCTGGGCACCATCGTTCTGGTGAAGCTGGCCCGTTTCGGGCTCAGGCGGCGCGCGGCCCGCGCCGGCATCAAGCGGGTTCAGCGCCGCACCGAACAGTTGCTGCGATCTTCCCAAAGCGAACCCCCCATGCAACGGATCATGCGCCAAGCGGCCAATGACGACATCTCACGGCGAGCCGTCTAACCGAACCATTGCCGCCCCGCCCGCGGGCTGGCGGCGTTTTCTGCCTGAACTCCATTTTTTGCCTGACCCCAAAGGCGCACAGCCGGGCAAAATCTGCCGGTTACCGACGATTTAGAGCGCAAACCGGCAAAGTTTGCAGGGCATTTTATGCAATCCCAAACGGATTTCTCCTTTTTCTGCCCGCCGAGGGACCGGCGGTATTTGGCCCGGAACTTGCTTCTCCTGTGCAGACCAACGAGGGAGAAGTTCATGTCGCTTGCAAACATCGCCGTCGATTCCGTTTCCAACTTTTCACCCCGCGCCTGGTTTTCGCCCAAGCCGTCGCCGGTGGAACTGGTGGATGAGCCTTTGGCGGAGGACCTGATCGAAGAGGCCGAGGTCGAGCCGCCGATCCTATCGGCCGGTGCCTTTGCCGAGGAAATCGATCTGGCCATCAAGGCAGAAGACAGGCGGGAAATCGCCGCGACGGTCATGACCATCAAGCCAGACGAGATCCATGATCTGGTACGCCAAGCGGCCAAGGCCAAAGGCCTATACCTGACGGCCCTGATCGAGATGTCGCGAAAATCCCATAGCAATGAGGCGGCGCAAAACGAACTACGCCGCTTGCGCATCAACTATGAGGAGTTATCCCTGGGCCTGACCCGCCTGCGTCAAATGCTGCTGGATCAGGAAATTATCGTGGACGGTGTCAGCTAACCCCAATCGCCGGTTAGCTGGAGAGGTCCATCTCCATGATCGCCATGTGAAAGGCATAGGACAGTTCGCCGTCTTCCTCGTCGCGAAAAATCACGCCGATGAACTCACCGCTCAAATGCACCTCGGCCGAATCGTCTTTGCGATTGGCCTGCACCAATTGAATCCGGTCAGTGCCAAATTTATCGCGCAAATACTGCTGCACGCGGACGATCTCGGTAGCGTTCACATTTAACTCCCTGGTCAAAATGGCCATCATTCGACCATAGGCTTAGCAAAGTCCTTTGGCCGGGTCCAATCTTTGTCCAGATTTTTGCGGAAAAGTGAATTTGGGGAAGGCGTCCGGCGCTGTCGCGCGGAGGGTCAAGAACTGAGGCTTTTGATTAAGGGGTGACGGCCGCGGATCAATAGCCGCCTCACCTCTGGCTTTCGCCCCGCCCAGACCAAAGTAAGGGTCTAGGGGGTACTGGGATCGTTCAATTGCTGGGATCGTTCAATTATTGGGGTCGTTCAGTTCAAATAAGGATGATCGCTGTCCGGTTTGGGCATTTGCAGGATCACGTCTTCGGAATGACCGCTCAGGCGCGACAGCAGTTCCTGCGTGTCCTCCGGTGACGCATCAACCACGTTCAGGGACAGATCGCCGCTGGCGCTGACGCGGGGAAAAATGCCGGCACGAAAGGCGTCGCTAATCCAAGATACAGGATCAAAAGTCGTTTGCTTGGACATTCTCAATTGGTTCCTGGCTCTAATGGTTCCTGCTCTAACGATCACGGCGGCCCGGGTTTTCGGCCTTGGCTGACCGGACCATCCAAATCTGCCGTCAAATTGCCTCCTGGAAGTTAATGACCGGTTAGCATTGCCGGACTTTTCCTTGAATTGGCCCGGGGCTAAAGGCGTGTTAACACCTGGTCCCTACCTTAAGCCCAATGATTAGAGCCTTGTTAACGCTTCCTATTCTCCTGATTTACGCGTCTCTTGGCGCCTCTCCCATGGCGGCGGCCTCGCTGGAGCTTGCGCGAACCCATGAGCATCATTTGGGCCAATCCCAAGACCGGCGGATGACGGTAAAGCTGCCTGATTCGGGTGTCAGCGCACCGGCGCGGCGCCAGCGGGGATCCAATGTTCTTTTTACCGACCAAAACTTGAACTGGCGGGACCTGCCGCTGGACAAAGACCTGTCGAAGGCCTGCCGCCGGGGCCAGTTTTTGCAGCGGCGCGACCTCCATTTCATCGTCCGCCTTGAGGGCGGCGTTTATGGCGCCGCGCCGGGCGGCCATTCGGGCTTGCTGGACCCCGGCGGGCTCGCCCAACCCGGTTTCCTCTACATCATGCGCAATCAGTCCAATAGCCGCTGCCAGGTGCGGGTCATGGCATGGGAGCCGGACTGAGGCTTGACAGCCTATAGCATGGTCATGGCGTGGTCATGGCGCTGCCGACCGCTTTTCGCTCCCCCTCTCTGCGACGCTTGTGTTAATATTTGAGCCTCGGAGTCGGGTTCTTTTTTAACTGAGCGCGGCCTATGGGAAGACAAGCGGAGCCCATATCTCTTGACCACCAGCCCCACGGATGCCGGCGCGCCTGAGACCGGCCGGGATAAACACCTCATCGGTCTGGAGGAGGCCGCCGAGTTGCTGGGCTTGGCGCCGTCCTTTTTGCAATGGGCCTTGGAATCCGGCCTCATGAAGGGGGAGATGGATGGGAACGGGCGCTGGACCCTGCCCCGCTCGGAAATCGCCGCCGGCTTGGAACTCCTGGAAACCCAAGCCGAGGAACCCCGCGCGGCAGCGCCGTCTGGCGACGGAGGCGCGCCGGTCCAGGAACGGGAAGCTTTCGCTCTAAAGGCTTTTTCTCAAACGGACCCTGCTTCTCAAACAACTAGCACCGCCGAGACGGCCCAGGCAGAAGCGCCTTCGGCAACCGCTGTTCCGGATTCGGCTGACCCGGCGGAAATTGAAGTCCTGCGCGATGAGATCCGCTTTCTGCGCAAACTGGTGCAGGACCGGAACGCCGCCTTGGCCGCCAAGGACCAGGTCATCGCCAAGCTGTCCTTGGAGATCAGCCGCCTGGCCGAGACGGCCCTGAACCGCCTGCCCCGCGGTTAGGGACTGACCTCCAGCAAAATCTCGTCACGGTGAACCTGGCCATAGTCGTCGCTTGCCTCAATCGACAAACGGTGAAGCCCGGGCGCCAGATCCTGCGGCAGGGGCGCCACCCAGATTTTGTCGCTGTCCTTGGCCTTGGGCCAAATGTCCCGGAGATCCCTTTGCCGCCGCTCATGGGCCCGCTGTGCGGGATCCTTGCGGGGGGTCAGATACATCTGCCGTTTGTCCCCGCCTCCCACCCGGAAGGTCACTTGGCTTTTGGGGCCGCTTTCGAAGAAGTTCACCACCAGCTCCATGGAGGCTAGCCGCGCCACGGGAACGGCGGGCACCACCAGGCGGTTCATCTCCGCGCCGGTGGACTTGAAGCGGTGCACGGGCAAGATGACGGAGCGGAGCTGGTGGCTGGCCGGCTGCCGGGCAGCCTTGAAGGTCAAGGTGGCCCTGTTATTCCTGACCTTCAGGATGTAATAGCCACCCGGCGTGCCGTCGCTCTGCCAGGCCAGGGGCAAACCCTCCGGGTCCAGGGGCCCGCCCCACCAGCCGCCGGAAACCGCGGAGAGCTGGTGTTCATGCAAAGGGGGCCCGCCCTCCTCCCCACCGTGGCGGGGATGATAATAATGGGCTGATCGGTGCAGGTGGCCGGATAGGATCAACACATTGGAATAAGGGCTCAAGACCCGGATCAAATCCGCTTTGTTGGTGAGAAAGAACTCCGGATCCGTCGCCATTCCCAAAGGCAGGTGTAAGGTCACGATCACCAATTGCTCGGGCTCTACCCGGGCCAGGTCCCGGCGCAGCCATGCCAGCTGGGTTTCATCGATCCGCCCCTCGTAGGCGCCCAGCCCCATGGGGTTTTCCTGGACCTGCAGGCTGCGATCGTCCTCGTCCCGGTAAGTATCCCGGCCAAAGTAATAGACGTCGTCCAGCACGACGAAATGGGCCCCGCCCACGTTGAAGGAATAATAAGGCGGACCGAAAAACTGTTTGTAGGTCTCGCGGGCGTATCGGTTGTCCTTTGCCCTGCGGTTCAGTTCGTGGTTCCCCACCGCCGTGTACCATGGCCGACCCAGACTTCCCATGAGCCGGATGAAGCGGGGCAAAAGAGCAAAGTCATCGTGCAGCAAATCGCCGGCGATCAAAGCGAACTGTCCGGGGGTTTCAATCATCTCCGTAAGGAAAGCCTCGCGAAAATAATCCAGTTCCGTATCGCTGATCGCCTGGGGATCGGACATGACGATGGCCTGAAAATCATCCGTCTCGAGATGAGGCTGCAAGGCAAAATCCACGCTGTCCGGCAAGGGACCACTGGGCGCCACCCC
>JANQKX010000739.1 GCA_028280915.1 Kiloniellaceae bacterium | reverse complement strand
AGGTCGCCGAGGGGGGAGCGGTCACAGAGACCGGATCTACCGTGGCCACCAGCGAACAGACTGCCAGCGAACAGACTGCCGGCGAACAAACTGCCAGCGAAGGGACCGCGAACGAAGAATCCGGCAGCCAAGCGGCTGCGGCGCCGGAAGCACCGGTGCGGGCCACCAATGAGGTCCCCACGGCGCAAGACGATTTCGAGACGGTGTTTGCCGGCATTCCCGCCGCTCCCGCCGCCGATGCCGCCACCATCGAGCAGCTCAAGCCTCAGACCTACGGGCAGGCCAACGTAGATTCCCGCATCGTGCTGCGCGCCCTACAGGACAGCTGGGTACAAGTGCGGGATTCCGAAGGCGCCCTTCTGCTGACGCGGGTGCTGCGCCGGGGCGACAGTTACCGGGTGCCGGACCAGGCCGATTTGACCCTTCTGACCGGGAACGCCGGCGGCTTGCAGGTGGAGGTGGATGGCGTGCCCCTGCCGCCCTTGGGCGCCATCGGTACGGTCCGCCGGGATATCTCCCTCGACCCGGTTTCCCTGCTGGCGACCGAGGGCTGAGCGACCCTTGCTAATCGGGAATAGTCGGCCGACAAACGGCGCCTCGCCCTTGCAGTTTTGGCCTGGAGGGCTCATGTTTCGCTTATCAGGAACGGCCAAGCCTCCGCGCGGCCGTTTCCTTCGTGGCGGAACAAAAGACGGAAAGAGGCGCGCGGCATGAGCGTTCGGCCCTATCGCGATATCTACCGGCGTAAATCGCGGCAAATCCACGTTGGCAAGGTGCCCGTGGGTGGTGACGCACCGATCACCGTGCAGTCCATGACCAACACCTTGACCCAAGACCCGGCGGCGACCATCGCCCAGGTCAAGGCCTTGGAGGCTGCCGGTGCGGACATCGTGCGGGTGTCCTGCCCGGATCAGGAGTCCACTCAGGCTTTAAAGCAGATCATCCGGGAGGTGAACGTGCCCATCGTGGCCGACATTCATTTCCACTACCGCCGGGGCATCGAGGCGGCGGAGGCCGGCGCGGCCTGCCTGCGCATCAACCCGGGTAACATCGGCTCGCCCGAGCGGGTGCGCGAAGTGGTCAAGGCGGCCAAGGACAACGGTTGCTCCATGCGCATCGGCGTCAACGCCGGCTCCCTGGAGCGGGACTTGCTGGAAAAGTACGGCGAGCCTTGCCCGGAGGCCATGGTGGAATCGGGCTTGAACCATATCCGGATCTTGGAAGACAACGACTTCAACGAGTTCAAGATTTCCTGCAAGGCCTCGGACGTTTTCTTGGCCGTGGCTGCCTATCAGGGCCTGGCCGAGGTCTGCGATTATCCCATACATTTGGGCATCACCGAGGCGGGCGGATTGATGACCGGTACGGTCAAATCGGCGATCGGCCTGGGCTCCCTCTTGTGGGCCGGGATCGGCGACACCATCCGCGTTTCCCTTTCCGCCGATCCGGTGGAAGAGGTCAAGGTGGGCTTCGAGATCCTTAAAGCCTTGGGTCTGCGCCACCGGGGGGTCAACGTGATTTCCTGTCCCTCCTGCGCCCGTCAGCAGTTCGAGGTGATCAAGACCGTCGAGGTGTTGGAAAAGCGGCTGGCGCACATCACCACGCCCATGTCCGTGTCGGTCATCGGTTGCGTGGTCAATGGGCCGGGCGAAGCCACCATGACCGACATCGGTCTTACCGGCGGCGGCAAGGGTACCCATCAGGTCTATGTTAACGGCCTGCCCGACCATCGCCTGAAAGACGCCAACATCGTCGACCATCTGGTCGAGATGATCGAAGCGAAAGCCAGGGAAATCGAGGCGGAAAAGGCCAAGGAAGCGGCCGAGTCAGAGCAGCCGGCCTCCCTGGCTTCCTAGCCGCCAAGTCGACAGTTTTCGGAGACGCCCTTTGTCCTCTTTGCAGCCGGTTCGCGGCACCCATGACCTTCTGCCCGCCGATATGCGCCGTCACCGCAAGGTGAGGGACACCGCGCGCGCCGTCGCCGAGCGCTACGGCTATCTGGAGATGGCCACGCCGATTTTTGAATTTACCGAGGTGTTCAAACGTACCCTGGGCGAGGCCAGCGACGTGGTCACCAAGGAGATGTACACTTTTTCCATGAAGGAAGGGGAAGAGATCACCCTGCGGCCGGAAAACACCGCCAGCGTGGTGCGGGCCTTCCTGTCCGGCGGGCTGGCCCAGCAGCTGCCCCTGAAGTTTTTTTATGACGGCCCCATGTTCCGCCACGAGCGGCCGCAGAAGGGTCGGCAGCGTCAATTCCATCAAATCGGCGTGGAGCTCTTGGGCGTGCCCCATCCCGCCGGCGACGTGGAGATTATCGTCGCGGGCGCCCACATCTTGGACGAACTGGGCTTCCTGGATGACGTGGTGCTGGAAATCAACACACTGGGCGATCCGGCAAGCCGGCAAGCCTATCGGGAGGCCCTGGTGGGCTATTTCCGCGACCACCGGGACCGCCTCTCCGAGGACAGCAAGGATCGCCTGGAGCGCAATCCCTTGCGCATTCTGGATTCCAAGGACCGGGGCGACCGGGAATTGGTGGCCGACGCGCCCGCGTTCGACGACTATCTGAACAGTGAAAGCCAAGACTTTTTCGCTGCCGTGCTGGCCGGGCTCGATCGCTTGGGGCTGAATTACAAGCTGAATTCCCGCCTGGTGCGCGGCTTGGATTATTACTCCCACACGGCCTTCGAGTTCATCACCGAGCGCTTGGGCGCCCAAGGCACGGTCATGGGCGGCGGCCGCTACGACGGCCTGGTGAAACTCATGGGCGGCCCGCCCACCCCCGGCGTGGGATGGGCGGCGGGCATTGAGCGCCTGGCCATGCTCTTGGAAGCCGAGCCGCCGGCGCCCCGGCCCATCGCCATCGTGCCCATCGGCCAGGCGGCCGAGGAAAAGGCCCAAACCCTGGCGCGGGACTTGCGCCGGGCCGGCTATGGTGTGGATCTGGGCTTTAGCGGCAACATGAAAAAGCGGCTCCAGCGGGCCAACAAGCTGGGCGCGGCGGCCGCCATTTTGTTGGGTGATGATGAACTCGCTGAGGCCAAGGCGACGGTTCGAGATCTGGAATCGGGGCAGCAGGAAACTGTCTCACTCACGGCCCTGACCGATTGCCTTGCCCGCTTTCGTTAGCGGGCCGCCATGGCGGGGGCCGCATTCTTCGAACAACTGTATCTTGTCGGCCTGCATCAGCGGGGCCTGATCGGCGGCCTGCGCGATCAGTTTTTCGCCGAGGAACCGGACCCGGCTCATTTTCTTACGGCCTTGGAACGGGTGCCCCATCGGGAAGCGGGGGTGGTGGTCACCTGTGAGCGCATCGAGCTGCTGGTGGTGACAGACGAGGGGGAATGCGGCTCGGCGCCCCAGGCCGTGCTACAGGCCCTGAGTGGTATCATCAGCGACTTTGCCGGTGCGCGGTCTGGCGAAGAGGCGCTGCCCCTCTACCACTATCGCGGCGGCGCGGCGGCGGCCCATATCTTTCGCACCGCGGCCTCCCTGGACAGCCAGGTGGTGGGCGAGCCCCAGATCCTGGGGCAGGTCAAGGAGAACTACCGTCACGCCATGACCGTGGGCAAGACCGGGCCTCTATTGGACGCGGTTTTTCCCGCCGCCTTCGCCGCGGCAAAGCGGGTGCGCACGGAAACCCCCCTGGCGGAACAGCCTGTTTCCATCGCCGCCTCAGCCTTGCAGGTGGCCCGCCAGCTGCACGGGGATCTGCGTCAGCGCCGGGCCCTCTTGATCGGCTTGGGCGAGATGTGCGAGCTGCTGGGGGCCGAGCTGCAGAAAGCGGCCGTGCCGGACATCGTGGTCACTCACGAATCCGCCGTGCGGGCCGAGGCGGCGGCGGCGCGCCTGTCGTGCCATTTCCTGCCCATGGCCGAGCTGGATCATGCCCTGACCGAGGCGGATATCGTGGTGAGTGACCGGGGCGCGGGCAGCTGGACCATCACCAAGCAAATGGTGGCGGCGGCCCTGAAGCGGCGGCGCAACCGGCCGATCTTCCTCATCGACGCGGCCATGCCCGGCGATATCGAGGCGTCCACCAGTGACTTGTCCGATGCCTTTTTGTATGATCTGGGCGACCTGGAGGCGGTGGCCCTGAAAGGTCGGGCGTCGCGCCAGATGGCCGTGCAATTGGCTCAGGACATTTTGGACCAGGAATTAAGCGCCTTCGAGCGCCGGCATCGGGAACGGGCCGCGGGCCCGACCATCGGTGCCTTGCGGGCCCACTTCGAGGCGGTGCGCCAGGAGGTGCTGGCGGACCCCAAGTTGGATCGGGACAGCGCCACCCGTCTTTTGGTCAATCGGCTTTTGCATCGGCCCAGCGAGATCCTGCGTCACGACGCCTCGGGCGAAGCCGCTGATGACGGGGCCGTCGGGGATCCCGATACGTTTGGCCAGGTGGCCGAAGCGGCGCGGCTCTTGTTTGGACTGCAATCCACGGGTCAAGGGGGCACCCCGGAATCGGGCCTGGCAGGCCAGAGTGAAAAAGAAGCGAGTAAAGTGAAGGAGAAACCGTGAACCTGGAGCAAAATTTGGACCGGGTCTTGAGCCGATTTGACGAACTGCAGGCGCAGATCGCCGGGCACAGCGAGCCCGGATCGGCCGAATACACCGGCATGCTCAAAGAGCTGTCGGAAATCACCCCGGTCGTGGACGCGGTGGAAGGCCTGCGCGCGGCGCAAAAGGAAGCCCATGATCTCTCCGAGATGATGGTCGACCCGGAGGGAGACCCGGAGATGAAGGCCTTGGCGGAAGAGGAGTTCATGGCCCTCAAGGACCGCCTGTCGGACATAGAGCAGGAGGTCAAGCTGCTGCTCCTGCCCAAGGACGAAGCGGACGCCCGCAATGCCATCCTGGAGGTGCGGGCCGGCACCGGCGGCGAGGAGGCGGCGCTCTTCGCGGCGGAGCTTTTCGCCATGTACCAGCGCTATGCCACGGCCCACGGCTGGGCCTTTGAGGTCCTGAACTATTCCGACACGGGCATCGGCGGCTGCAAGGAAGCCAGCGCCGCCATTTCCGGGCGTAATGTTTTTGCCATGTTGAAATTCGAATCGGGCGTCCACCGGGTGCAGCGGGTGCCGGTGACCGAATCCGGCGGGCGCATCCATACCTCGGCGGCCACCGTGGCGGTCCTGCCGGAGGCTCAGGAAATCGACGTGGATATCGACCCCAAGGACCTGCGCATCGACACCTACCGCTCCCAGGGGGCCGGCGGCCAGCACGTCAACACCACGGATTCGGCGGTGCGCATCACCCACCTGCCCAGCGGCGTGGTGGTGCAGTGCCAGGACGAAAAATCCCAGCACAAAAACAAGGCCAAGGCCATGAAGGTGCTCTTGGCGCGGCTGTATGACCACAAACGCCAGGAGCAGGCGGAAAACCTGGCGGCGGACCGCAAAAACCAGGTGGGCAGCGGCGACCGCTCCGAACGCATCCGGACCTATAACTTTCCCCAAGGCCGGGTCACCGATCATCGCATCAACCTGACCCTCTATAAACTGGACCGGGTGATGACCGGGGAGGTGCTGGACGAGGTGATCGAGCCGCTGATCGCGGAAGAACAGGCGGCCAAGCTTGCCGAACTGCAATAATCAGGCGCCGGCCGCCGTGGACCTACGCCCGCAAAACCTGGGTGCGCTGGGCGTGTGGGCCGCGGGACAGCTTCACGCGTC
>JANQKX010000723.1 GCA_028280915.1 Kiloniellaceae bacterium | reverse complement strand
CGGTCGCCGGCCGCCGACAAGCCCATCACGCCGCCGTTGGATTTGGTGGAAAAAATACGGGCGCCCAGGCCGGTGCCACGCACCTTTTCCTCGAGGGTGGCGAAATAGCTTCGCATGCGCGCGCCGATGTAAGCGTTGATCACGCTCACCAGGCAGCGCTCGTATTCTCGCTGTTGGGGCCAGAGTTCGGAGGAGGTGATCACATAAGCGTCGGGATAGGTCGCCCTGATCCAGTCCTTGACCTGACGTTCATGCTGGTTGAAGCGGTAGGCGTGCAGGAAGCAGATAGCGATGTTGTCAACCCCGGCTTCGATAAGCTGGCGGGCCGCCGCGAGCACGTCCTGTTGCTTGGGCGCGGCGATCACCGCACCGTCCTGGCCAATCCGCTCGTCGATCTCCAAAACATGCCGTCGCTGCGCCAAGGATTGCGGACGGGGCGCGAAAAGGTCGTTGGTTTTGGGCAGCCTTAGGCGCCGAAGTTCCAGAATGTCCTTAAAGCCCTTGGTCACCAAAAGACCGACTTGTGCCCCGTCGCGCTCCAGCAGGGTATTCACGCCCAGCGTGGTGCCATGGCTGAAGTAGCCCACGGCGCTCGGGTCCAGATCGTGCTGATCCCGCAGGCTGACGATGCCTTGGATGATGGAGTCCTCGGGATTGACCCGGTTTGACGGCACCTTTAGGGCGACAAGCTGGCCCGTGGCATCGTCGATCAATAGGACATCGGTAAAGGTACCCCCGATGTCCGCGCCAAAGCGGTATGGCTTGGACTCCGTCACGTTTGATCTATCCTGGTCTGCACGTTAGACATTCTGGTCCCGCCTGCTTTTGGTCATGAAGAGCGTTACATCCGCATGAGGCGGCGTTCGGGGTCGAGAAAGGGCAGCTCAACGGCCGTTGCCTTGAGCCTGCGATCGGCGCAGAGCACCTCCGGATTGGACACCTCTCCTTCCAGCCATCCGATGGCAATGGGGCAATTGAATGCCGGCGAGGCGATGGGCGAGGTGATCCGGCCGACCACCTTGTCGCCGGCCAGCACGGGGTCCCCGATCAAAGGGACCTCGTCGCCCTCCATGCGGAAGCCTGTGATACGTGACGCCGGTGGCTTTTCCTTTCGCGCCAGCAAAGCTTCACGGCTTCGGAAGGGGCCTTTCCTGTCGTTGATCATCCAGCCGAGTCCGATTTCCACCGGCGTGTGTTGCCAGTCGAAGTCCTGACCGAAGTTCAAGATACCAGCTTCCACGCGGCGCAGGTTCAAGGTCTTGCTGCCGCACAATTTTCCGTCATGGCGTTGAACATGGGCCCATAGTTCGGCGAAGAAGGCCGCGCCATACTCTATATCCACGTAGATGTCGTATCCCAGTTCAGCGGTATAGCCGGTTCGGGTGATGGTCACGGGCACACCGCAGACCTTGGCGTCGAACAAGGCGAAAACCGGATAAAGGGACAAGTCCGCATCACATACCGCCTGCAGCATCTCACGGGACTTCGGACCCTGGAGGGAGGCCACGTGGAGGCTGTGATTGAAGCCCTCGATCGTGACGTCTCGCCCGGCCCCATTGATATAAAGACATTCCTCGGAATTACCGGGCCCGCCGATCCACCAGAACCGCGACTCGTCAAAGCGGGCCAGGATGCCGTCTTCCACGATGCCGCCGGTGTCGTGGCACAACACCGAATAAAATGACGTGCCGTCCTTCAGCTTGCGCACATCCCGCGGCATCAGGTCATTCAGCAGCGCCAAGGCATCCGGCCCGCGCACCTCGATGACCTCCTCGCCGGTTACGTCGAGCAGGCCGGCGGTTTCCCGGATGGCCCAATATTCCTCCACCGGGTCGGTGAAAAAATCCGGCTTCAGATAGGAATTGTGGAGCTTGTAGTCCGTCGCGATCGCTCCGATGGTCGAAAAGAACGACGTCTGTTTCAATCCGCTCGGCGTGCGCATGCCGGTCTTCGTATAGGGCGGTTGTCCCACGGCAGAATGGAATTGGAAGCGAACGGTTTTTGGGTCCTTGCGGGTCTGCATTTCGGGGTGCCTTTTTGCTGGCTATGCCTTGGTTATGGTCGAGAATGAGACCCCGTCGTCAAGACGAGATATTTTCTTGCATCTCATCATGAAAGAATCCATTATTTAGAACACTATTTCATTATTCGGCACTAAAATCAAACTGATTTCGCTGCATCGGTCCAGCCTGAGCGCTAAAGTGGGTTCCCTTGCTCAGCCGGGGAAAGTGACGGTTAGGACTAGGTTCAAACTCAAGGGAAACGGTGACTTATGACAAGAGAACGCAGGCGGTTTGAGGGTAAGGTCGCCATCGTCTCGGGCGGGGCGGACGGCATGGGCGCCGCATGCGTGCGTCAACTGGCCCGGGAGGGGGCCAAGGTTTGCGCGATCGACGTGAAGATCGACATGGCGCGGGCGCTGGCCGACGATCTGAACCGTGAGGGCGGGACGGTCGCCGCCTTCCGCGGCGATGTGCTGGACGAAGCGGGATTTCGCAAGGCTCTCTCGGACGCGATGGCAGAGCATGGCCGGGTGGATACGCTGATCAACGTGGCGGGCGGTAGCGCCTCGGGCCTGGTGTCGGAGCTGGATTTGGAAGTCTATGATCGGCTTTATCGGCTCAACTTCCGCAGTACCCTGATCGCGGCAAAGGCCGTGATCCCCACCATGCGCCAGACCGGGGGCGGCAGCATCGTGGTCATGTCCTCCATCTCGGGCCTGCGGGGGGACCCGGATTGGTCGGCATATAATTCCATGAAGGCCGCCTTGATCAATTTGACCCAATGCCTCGCCTGGGAAGAGGGCCAGCACGCCATACGGGTCAACGCCATTTGTCCGGGGCCCATCGCGTCGGAGCGCATGCTGGCCACGATCTCGACGGAGCACGCGCAAGAATACAACAACGCCATTGCCCTGGGCCGCATGGGCCACCCGTCGGAGCTCGCCGAGGCCATCCTGTTTCTGGCCTCGGACCAAGCCTCCTTCGTGACCGGTGCCCATTTGGTCGCGGATGGCGGGCTGACCGCCAGTACGGCGCAACCCACCTCGTGGGCCAAGTTGCCCCGCAAGGCCGCGCCACCCCGGACAGGGGACTAAAAGGGCGGCCGTTTTCGAGGCAGTGAACAAGGAGGACCACGCATGCGGTTTGTCAGATTTGGCCCCCAAGGGGCGGAAAAGCCCAGCCTGCTCGATCAGGATGGGGCCATTCGCGACCTTTCGGCACATGTGCCGGATCTTGCCGGCCCGGTTTTGGGCGACCTGGGCCCTCTGGCAAGACATGCGGACGCGCTACCGGTG
>JANQKX010000677.1 GCA_028280915.1 Kiloniellaceae bacterium | reverse complement strand
CCCCGGTGGCGATGTCCCTGTTTTGCGCCAGCAGGGGCAGTTCCCCGGCGGTGGAGATGTGCAGCACATGGACCCGGCGCCGGGCGGCGCGGGCCAACTTCAGCAGGCGTTTGGTGGAGATGATCGCCGTTTCCACGTCCCGCCATTCGGGATGCTGGGCCGGGTCGCCGCAATCGCGGACCAAATCAAAGCGGGCGCGCAGGCGGCTTTCGTCTTCTGAATGAATGGCGACCCGACGGCGGCCATGGCGCAGCACCCGCTCCAGCAAACAGGGGTCATCCACCAAGAGAGAACCGGTGGACGAGCCCATGAAGACCTTGACCCCGGAACAGCCGGGCAAGAGCTCCAACTCGTCCAGGTCATCGGCGTTTTCTTCCGCCGCGCCGATGAAAAAGGCATGATCGCACCAGGCCCGGCCCCGGGCACGGGCCAACTTGCCGTCCAGATCATCGCCGTCCAGGGTATTGGGATTGGTATTGGGCATTTCGAAAAAGGCCGTCACCCCGCCCATGACGGCGGCGCGGCTCCCGCTTTCCAAATCTTCCTTGTGCTCCAGCCCGGGCTCGCGGAAATGCACCTGGCTATCGATCACGCCAGGCAGAACGGTCAGGCCCTTGGCCTCCACGACCTGACCGGCCGATTCGGCCGCGAAGTCGCCGAAGCCCACAATGCGGCCATCGCGCACGGCAATATCGGTTTCCACCAGGCCGGAGGGTGTGTAAACCGACCCGCCCTTGACGAGAAGTTCAAAGCTCATGTTCCCTGCCTCTTTTTAGCTCGTTCACTCTTGTGTCGGATTTGAAGCGCCTATGGTCGTTGCAGTCGGTGCCGCAACGAACTCCAAATCATCGGACCACACTAGAAAGATAGGAACCCGAGTGCCGTAATCGAATCAGAAATTCGCTTGAAGCTTGCTAAAAAACCTTATGAACTTGATTTTCGCAGTTCTAAGCGTCTTCGCCGTCATGCACCGCCTTCAAATAGGACAGGATGGGCAGCAGCCCGGCGCAGACGGCAATGATAAAACCCATGCCGCCTTCCCGATAGCCCTTGCGGGCCACAAAGCACTTCCAAAAGCGCGAGAAAATCCGGCGGTAGTTGTGCGCCGCCGTGCCCAGGTCGCCGCTATCCCGCAGATCCAGGGCCTGGGCGGTGGAATAGCTGTCCAGCCGCTTGATCAGGTCGGAAATGTTCCGGTCCGCATAGTGAATCAGGCGATTGCTTAGGCGCGGGCCTTCTCGGCTGTCGTCACGGAAGGCGAGCTTGGGGTGCACCCGCTGCAGGCCCCAGGTCTTCACTCCTTTGCGGCACAGACGCGCTACCGAGGACACCCCGATGCTGGCGCCCCAGCCGTAGCGCACCAGGCGCTTGCCGATGTAGTTGTCCACGGGAAGGCGAAAATAGTCGTAGCGGCCTTCCTGGCAAACCTGGCGAATCTCGGTCGCCAATTCGGGCCCGACCCGTTCATCGGCATCGATCTCCAACACCCAAGCGCCGCGGCAGGCCTGGTTGCCGAAATTGCGCCGGTCTCCTTCGATGGGCCAGGCACCTTCCACCACCCGATCGGCCAGGAGCTCGGCAATGCCCTTCGAGCCGTCGCTGCAGCGGTCCAAGACCACCACGATCTCGTCACAAAACCGCAAGGCGGCCAGGCAGTCGGGCAGGTTTTCTTCCTCGTTGTGGGCAACGACCAGCGCCGACAAGCCGACCACGTCGTCAGGCGTCGTGTCGCGGGTTTTGGTTGGAGAATCCAAATCGAGAATCGTCGTCATGCGTCGGGACAGGCCGAGTTTGGCGGAACGGTAGCTGTTTTATACCAAAAGATGATTTAGGGGAAACCCCATCTAACCTGAAGGCGGTTCAAAGCTGCTTGACTTTTCCGTTGACTGTGCCATGACCGCTGCAAATTCGCGCTTGGGACCTCAAAGCAATTGCCTGCGGCCGAAGTCCCTTGTAGCGTGAATAAAGGGGGCTAGAATCTCAATAAAAGGATTGCAAGGTCGAGCCCCATTATTGGCGGTGCCGAAACAGCAAAACAAAGCTGCGCAATGGCCGAAGTGCGAGAGTTTGATACAGTGATGGAAGATCGGCCGGTGCTCTATGCCGCCGATCGGCCCAAACTGCTGGCCATTTGCGTGACCACCTTTCAGCGTCCCATGATGCTGCGCAAATGTTTGGTTCATCTGGCCAAGATTCGCGTGCCGGAACACCTGGACGTGGCCTTGTTCGTAGTCGACAACGACGCGGAAGGCAGCGCACGGGAGGCCTTTCGGACATCTCGGGTGGCCGATCATCTGGACGCCGCCTACCTGATTGAATCGGAACGGGGCCTCGGGCAGGTACGCAACCGCTGCTTGGAGGCGGCCATCGGGCGTGGCGCCCAGCTCATGGCATTCATCGACGATGACGAGTTTCCCAGCGAGACCTGGCTGGTGGAAATGGTCGCCACAATGGATCGCTATTCGGCGCAAATCGTACAAGGCCCCGTCGCCTCCATTCCCTGGGAAACAGCCGACGACATGGACCTGACCAGCGTCACCCCCAACCGCCAGCGCAAAACCGGCACGGAAATCCGCCACGCCAGGGCCAATAACGTGCTCTTCGACCTCACCCTACCCGTAACAGAAGGGCTTCGCTTCGATCCGTTTTTCCGCTTCGTACCCGGCGAGGACCATGATTTTTTTGACCGTCTGGGAAAACTCAGCGGCACCGCGCCCGTGTGGTGCGCCAGCGGCTTGGTCTACGAATTGGTGCCCGAGGAACGGCGCTGCCTGCGCAACCGGCTGAAGCGATCCTACCTGGGCGCGGCGGCGAATGTCTTGAAGTTCAGGCGCCACCATTCGGCCATCACCACCACGGGGTTTTACATCAACCGGGCCTCGGTCAAGGCGGTCACCGGTGCCGCCAAACTGCTGTTCGGCCTGGTCACCAGCAAAAAACGCACCATCACCGGCCTGCGGGATTTGGCCAGCGCGGCCGGCTATGTGGCCGGCATGGCCGGAAAATACAAAGAAAGCTACCGCGAGTTGGACGGCGCCTAATCACGGCGTCTAACCACCGCGTCCAATCTTGGCGGCCGCCCCCCTTCCCCATGAGGCCGCTTGCCATGGCGGCCTCGGGCGGTTTAAACAAGGTCCCGTCGTCGCGAAGTAGGTTGCCTTGGCCCAGCTCAATTCCATTTTGGTCATCAAGTTGTCGGCCCTTGGGGACTTTATCTTGTCCATCGCCTCTTTTCAGGCGATCCGGGAGACACACCCCAGCGCCAAAATCACCCTTTTGACCACCGCGCCCTATCGCCGCCTGGCCGAGGCCTCGGGATGCTTTGATGAGGTGTGGCTCGACGACCGGCCCCGTTGGAGCCGGCCCGACCTGTGGTTTCGTCTGCGTAAAAAGCTCCAATCCGCCGGGTTCGATCGGGTCTACGATTTGCAGCGCTCCGACCGCAGCGGCCTTTATTTTAAGCTTTTTGGCGCTTCCAAACCCGAATGGGTCGGCATTGCGCCGGGCGCTTCCCACCGCTACGCACCACCGCGGGACAAGGTGGTGCACATTGTCGAGCGGGAAACGGCGCAACTGGCCCTGGCCGGCGTTCACCGGCACGATGTGCCCGATCTCAGCTTCATCCGCGCCAACTTGGAGCGCCTTCAGTTGCCGGAACGCTATGCCCTCCTGGTGCCCGGCGGCTCGGCCCATCGTCCGGAAAAACGCTGGC
>JANQKX010000672.1 GCA_028280915.1 Kiloniellaceae bacterium | reverse complement strand
CGGTCGCGACGTTGGGCGGCGCGCAGATCGATGGCCTGCTGGCGGGCGGGGTCATTCCGGTGATCAAACATATGCCGGGCCACGGCCGGGCGCTGGTGGACAGCCACAAGGACCTGCCGCGGGTAAACTGCAGCCTGGCCGACTTGCAGGCCAACGACTTCGTGCCTTTTCGGGCCATGGCCGACGCCGGCTGGGCCATGACGGCCCATGTCATCTATGATGCGCTGGACCCGGAGCACCCCGCGACCACGTCCCCTAAGGTTATCGGCGAGGTGATCCGGCAAGATATCGGCTTTGACGGCCTCTTGATCAGCGACGATCTCTCCATGAAGGCGCTGAGCGGCAGCTTCGAGCAGCGGGCCATCGACTGCCTGAATGCTGGCTGTGATCTGGTGCTGCACTGCAATGGCCGGCAGGACGAGATGGAGGCCGTGGCCTGCGGCGTGGGGCCAATGACGGAGGCCGCCGTGCAGCGCTTTGCCCGGGCCAAGGATCAGCAGGCGGCGGCCCGCCAGGCCTTGGATATGCAGCGCATCGCCGCCGATCTCGACCAGCTGATCCGGCAGGGCTGAGATGGACTTCGACTTCGCGGCCATCGGGGCCTTCCTGTCCGTTTGGGCCTTGCCCGCCATCCTGGCCATCACCCTGCACGAGGCGGCCCACGGCTATATGGCCTGGCAATTGGGCGATGACACCGCCTTTTCCCAGGGCCGGGTGACGCTCAATCCTCTCAAGCACGTGGACCCCATCGGCACCATCGTGTTGCCGGCGGTGCTGATCTTCGCCAAGGTGCCCTTCGTTTTCGGCTATGCCAAGCCGGTGCCGGTGGCCTTGGGGCGCCTGCACCGCCCCCGGCGGGATATGATTTTGGTGGCGGCGGCCGGTCCGGCCATGAACCTGTTTTTGGCGGTTTTGTCTGCCCTGCTGGTCCATATTGCCGGGCTTTTCCCCGACGTGGCCGCCCAGTGGCTGCAGGAAAATCTCTTCAACTCGATTTTTTTGAATCTTTTGCTGGCGATTTTTAACATGTTGCCCCTGCCGCCTCTGGACGGCGGTCGAGTCGCCGTGGGATTGTTGCCGGATCGACTCGCTTATCCCCTGGCACGGGTGGAGCCTTTCGGTATCTTGATCCTCTTGGGCGCCATTTTCCTTTTGCCCATCGCGGGCCGCAGCCTGGGCATGGAGATTGATCCCCTCCATTGGATCATCTGGATGCCGTTGGAGTGGATGATGCCGTTTTTCCATTTTCTCGCCGGTGTTTAGGGGCGGGCGTTTGAGAACCTGAAAAGAGTGAAAACAAAGAAACAAAGTAAATGAAAAAGGGAATGCAGCGTGAGTGAGGTTATCGAATTTCGGCGCGACAATTTCGCCGAAGACGAACAGCCGGCGCCCCAGGCGGAGATCCTGCAGCTTCAGCTCGACGGCTATGAAGGGCCGATCGATGCCCTGTTGCAGCTGGCCCGGGATCAAAAGGTCGACCTGACCAACATCTCCATCCTGGCCCTGGCGGACCAGTACTTGGAATTCGTGCGCGAGGCCCGCAAGCTGCGCCTGGAACTGGCGGCGGACTATTTGGTCATGGCGGCCTGGCTCGCCTATCTGAAATCCCGCATGCTGCTGCCCGATCTGGGCACCGAGGAAGAGCCCAGCGGCGCCGAAATGGCCGCCGCCTTGAAGTTTCAGTTGCAGCGCTTGGAAGCCATGCAGAACGCGGCCAAGAAACTCATGGAGCTGCCCCAATTGGGCCGGGACTTCTTTCCCCAGGGTGAGCCCCAGCCCATTCGCGTGATCAACAGCATCAGCTACGAGGCCAGCCTTTATGATCTGTTGAAGGCCTACGGCCGCAACAAGGTCCGGGCCGATGTGACCCGGCTCCACATCGTCGCCAGCCGGGAACTTTACTCCATGGACCAGGCCCTGGAGCGCCTGCGGGGCCTGATCCCGGGGGTGCCGGGCTGGCGCACCCTGTCGAGCTTTTTGCCCACCGACCTGCGCGGCGAGTTGGAAAACCGCTCGGCCCTGGCGGCGACCTTTGCCGCCTCGTTGGAGCTGTGCCGGGAGGGTAAGCTGCGTATTCGCCAGGAAAGCACCTTCGGCGCCATCTATTTGAGCGCGGCTGGGCCAGCCGATCAAACAGGTGCTGGTTCAACGACCGTAAGCACGCCTGCGGCGGAGGTCACAGCGCCGTCGCAGGGGCAAGAGGAAGAGGGGTTTGAGCCATCATGAGTGACCGTTTTGAGCAAATCCGGCTGTTGGAAGCCATCCTCTTCGCCGCGGCCGAGCCCTTGGGCGCAGGACAATTGACACGGCATTTGCCCGAAGACGCCAATTTGGACAGTCTGCTGGAGGAGCTGAAGAGCCTCTACGCCAATCGGGGCGTCAACCTGGTGCAATTGGACAACCGCTGGGCTTTCCGTACCGCCTCGGACCTGGCGCCCCTGATGCAGGTCGAAAACACCAGCAAGCGCAAGCTGTCTCGGGTGGCCTTGGAAACCCTCGCCATCATCGCCTATCACCAGCCCGTCACCCGCGGCGAGATCGAGGAAATCCGCGGCGTCGCACTCTCCAAGGGCACCTTGGACGCTCTTTTGGAAATCGGCTGGATCAAACCGCGCGGACGCCGTCGCACGCCGGGCCGGCCGGTCACCTGGGGCACCAGCCCGGCCTTTTTGGACCAGTTCGGCCTGCCTTCCATCGATGCCTTGCCCGGGGTCGAGGAGCTGAAAGCGGCCGGCCTCATCGACGCGCGACCGGCGATCACCGCGCTGGGCGACCGGGTGAGCCTGCCGGACGCGGATCAGGTCTCTGCCGAAGGGAGTCCGGAGGAAGAAGCGCTCGACGGGGAGGTCGCGGCGGAAGACGCCCTTGAGGAGACTTTTGCCGAGGTCGAAGAACCGCTTGAAGGGGGCGATGAGGCCGGTGCGGAGATGGCGGATGGGCAAGAGACCGCCGATCCTGTCGCGGAAGAGGGCGAGCCCGAGCCGGAAGTGGCTCAGCCCCGGACCGGCGGTCTGCCCCAGGCGCTGGCCGATATCGAGGAAAAGCTCGAAAAGGCGGCCGGCCTTACCTGACCCAGTCTTACCTGACCCGGCCTTCCCAGACGGTGTAATTGCGAATCATTTGCTTGTGCTTTAGGCCGGCGATCCCTAGGTTGCGCTTTTTGCCGCGCCGGCTGCGGAGTGGTCCGGCGTAAAAAAACCGTGCGGTCATGACAACGCTGGAACTGGACAACATAAGTCACGCCTTCGGCGATTTGCTGGCCGTTGACGACGTCTCCTTGAGTTTGGGGCAGGGCGAGGTGGTGAGCCTGCTGGGCCCCTCGGGCTGTGGCAAAACCACGGTGCTACGCGTCGCCGCCGGGCTGGAGCGGCTGCAGCGGGGGCGGGTGCGCATCAACGGCAAGGTGGTGGCCGACGAACGCAGCGATCTGGCGCCCGAACATCGCGACGTGGGCCTGGTTTTCCAGGACTATGCGCTTTTTCCCCACCTGTCCGTCGCCGGCAACGTGGCTTTCGGTCTCAAGGGCCGGCAGAACGGCGCGGTCCGGGAAAAGGTCATGGCGAGTTTGGACCAGGTGGGCATGGGCGACTATGCGGAGGCTTTTCCCCATATGCTCTCCGGCGGCCAGCAGCAGCGGGTCGCCTTGGCCCGCGCCCTGGCGCCCGAGCCCCAGATCATGTTGTTGGACGAGCCCTTTTCCGGCTTGGACACCACCTTGCGTAACCAGGTGCGCGATGACGCCCTGCGGGTGCTCAAGGAAAACAAAACCGCGACATTACTGGTCACCCACGACCCGGAAGAGGCCATGTTCATGGCCGACCGCATTGCGGTGATGCAGCGGGGCAAGATCTTGCAGCTTGGGGCACCGTCAGAGCTTTATTGCGTGCCCCACAACGGCTTTGTCGCGGGGTTCTTCGGCGAAATCAATCGCCTGAAGGGCCATGCGGTCGAGGGCTCGGTAGCGACACCCTTTGGCCCGGTTCCCAATGTCCAGGGGGGCAAGGACGGCCCGGTGGAGCTTCTGATCCGCCCGGAAGCGGTCAAATTGGACCCTTGCGAGCAAGCTGACGCAGCGCGTCCGGACCGGGCGGAGGTGCTGTCGGCGCGGCTTTTGGGCCGGTCCAGCCTGTTATACCTGAAGTGCCACGATCTGGACGGAGGAGAAGTTCACCTGCAGGCCCGGGCCCCCGGAAACTTCCAGCCCGAACCGGGCCAAATATTAACTGTGCGGCTTGATTTGGCACAAACGTTTGTATTTCCGCTGGAACACGCTAAATAGAGACACGACTTGAGGAATGTTGCGATTTGATGGGCTTTTTGCCATAGTTCGCGCAATGAGAATGAAAACTGTACTTTGAGGGAGAACCCGAATGGGCGCTTTTAGCATTTGGCACTGGTTGATTGTGCTGGCGGTTGCGCTCCTTTTGTTTGGTGGTGGCGGCAAGATCAAAAAAATCATGGGCGATGTCGGCTCAGGGATCACCGCCTTCAAAAGGGGCTTGAAAGACGAAGATAAAAAACAAGACGAGGCAAACGACGCCAAGCGGATCGAGGATTCGCCGGCCACCGTTGCTTCCTCTGCGGAGGAAAAGGACAAAGCCGCCAACGGGTAACCGGCCGCTTTTTCTTTTCAGCGCCCGGAGTGAGCTGAAATGTTAGACATCGGTTGGTCCGAGATGGCCGTTGTGGCGGTGATTGCCTTGTTGATCATCGGCCCCAAGGAACTGCCCAGCGCCATGCGCTCGGTGGCCTATTGGGTGCGCAAGGTGCGCGGGGTGACCCGCGAATTCCAGAGCGGTTTCAACGAAATGGTGCGTGAAGCCGAGCTGGAAGAGACCCGCAAGGCCTTGGAAGATGCCCGCAAGGGTGACTTGGCCAAGACGGTCACCGATACCATCGATCCGACCGGTAGTGTGACCGCGGCGGCCAAGGACCTGCAGTCGGCGGCCAAGGATCCCACGCCATCGGCAGGAACCTCGGGCTCGACGGCGTCTACATCGGAGACTTCGGCCGGGGCCAAGGTCGACGGTGTCAACGGCAGTCAGCCCCCGACGGAAAAGGCGGCAAGCGGCTCCGCGAGCAGCTTCCGCGCGCGGGATGCCCTTTCCAGCACGCCGCCGTCGACCGCCAGTGAAGAGAGCGCGTCCCAGAGCGCGGACGCAAGCCCGCCGGAGCCGTCGCCCGCCGACGAGGTCAAAGAGACTGAGCCGCCGGCCAAATCTTCCCACGCCGGATGACCAACCGGGTGAATTGAGCAGATTTTTTGATGGTTCCTT
>JANQKX010000653.1 GCA_028280915.1 Kiloniellaceae bacterium | reverse complement strand
CCGCCGGCGAAATCTCCCATGTCCAGCATGGCCGAATCCGGCAGGCCATGGAGCTTTTGCACCGCCGCCTCGGAGGTTGACCCGGTGCAGCCGGCCACGTGGGCCTGGCCCTCGGCCCGGGCCACGTCGATGCCGCGATGGATGGAATGAATCCACGCGGAACAGGAAAACGGGACGACCACCCCGGTGGTGCCCAGGATCGAGAGACCGCCGACAATCCCCAGCCGCGGATTCCAGGTCTTCTTGGCCAGCTCGGTGCCGCCCGGCACGGATATCTCCACCTCCACATCCCCCGGCTGGCCGAACTGATCGGCGATCTCGGCGATGTTTTCCCCGATCATGCGCCGGGGCACCGGGTTGATCGCCGGCTCCCCCACGTCGATGGGCAGCCCCGGCTTGGTCACGGTGCCCACGCCCGGGCCCGCCTTGAAGTGCAGACCGGCCCCGGGCGGCAAGGGGCGCACCGTGGAGATGATGGTGGCCAAATGTGTCACGTCCGGATCGTCGCCCGCATCCTTGATAATGCCCGCCTTGGCGTATCCCGCGCCGAGTTCTTCCAGGGTCAGGGCGAAGGCCGGCGTTTCGCCCCGGGGCAGGCGAATCGACACCGGGTCCGGAAAGGCGCCCGACGCCAAGGCCTGAAAGGCTGCCCGGCTGGCGGCGGCGGCGCAGGCCCCCGTGGTCCAGCCTCTGCGCAGATTTCCTTCAGGTTTTCTTGCCATGGCGCGATTTTACAAGTACGGGGTCGTTTGTGACGAGTGATAGCATTAGCCCTTACGTAGACTTTGCACCATGATGAAGTTTCCCGCCGACCTCCCAGAGTTGCTGCCCGGATGGGTCTGGCTCACCGGCGCCGGCCCGGGCGACCCGGGTTTGCTGACCTTGACCGCCGTCAAGGGCCTGAGCGAGGCCGACGCGGTGGTCTATGACGCCTTGGTGGACGACCGTATTTTGGATCTGGCCCGGCCCGGCTGCCACATGGAGTTCGCCGGCAAAAGGGGCGGCAAGCCCTCGCCCAAGCAGATGGATATCTCGCGCCGGCTGATCAGCCTGGCGCGAGAGGGGAAGCGGGTCCTGCGCCTGAAAGGCGGTGATCCCTTCGTGTTCGGCCGGGGCGGGGAAGAGGCCCTGGCCCTGGTGGAGGCGCAAGTGCCCTTCCGCATCGTGCCGGGGATTTCCAGCGGCATCGGCGGCCTGGCCTACGCGGGCATCCCGGTCACCCACCGGGACACCAATTCGGCGGTGACCTTCTTAACCGGGCACATGGCCGGCGGCGACGTGCCCGACAGCCTGGATTGGGGCGCCATCGCCAAGGGCTCACCGGTGATCGTGATTTACATGGCCCTGAAGCATCTGCCCAGCATCGCCGCAGCGCTGATGGCCGCGGGGCGGGCCGGCGACGAACCGGTCGCGGTGGTCAGCAAGGCCTCCACGCCCGACCAGCGGGTTTTGGAGAGCGATCTTGGCCCCTGCGCCCATGACGTCGCCGTCCACGGCATTGAGCCCCCCTCCCTTGTGGTGGCGGACCACGTGGCCCACCACCCCAAGGGAGGGGGGCT
>JANQKX010000647.1 GCA_028280915.1 Kiloniellaceae bacterium | reverse complement strand
GCAAGGCCTTCGGGTAATGGGGCCAGGTGCACCACAGGATCAAAAGGCAATCGCGCGCGGCCAGCCGACCGACGGGCAGCGCCTGGATCGCAGCCAAATCCATGGTTTGATAGTGGGCCTCCGGCGCCTTTTCATAGCCCTTCGGGCTGCGCAGCCTGGTTTGCCACGGGGGATCGGCCATGATCACCTCATAGCTCCCCGGCGACAAATCGCCAAAGGGCCAATCGGCCCTCATAACCGCCCCCCTTGCTGCACACAGACCTGGGTCCCTGCCGTCCCGGCCGCGCAGGACGCTCCTGCCGCGCCGCACCCGTGCAGCTCCCGCGCGATCTGGGCACAGTCCCGCTCCGCCAGCCACAAGGCATCGGCGATGCCCCCCGTGGGCCGCGCGAGGGGCCAAAAGCGCCGCAGCGCCGCCAGGCTACACCCCCGCGCGATGGCATCGGTCAGGTAACGACAGGCCGCGGCATAGCGCCGGCGCTTTTCCGGCAAAAGACCCGGATCGTTGACCGCCGCCTCCACCACCCGGCCGGCCGGGTCAAAAAACACATCCAAAATCGCCACCGGGATGCCAATCCGCCCCGTCGACAAAGGATGCATCCACACCCGCGTGATGCGCACCACCCCGGAAGAGAGGTTTGGCGCCAAATCAGGCGATCTCAACTCACTGCGAACCATCCTGTCCCCCGCCGACACGGCCGGCCCCGATTCGTTTAACTAAAAAAACGGCTAGCGATACTTGTGAATGACGGTGCGAACCTCCTTGACCAAGCCTTCCACCATCGACTGCATTTCCAGGCAATCGCTCAGAGCGCGGCTCAGCTCGGAAGGGGTTTTCAGATCGCCATAGGCCTCTTGCCGGGTGCGGCGCACGAACTCCTCGGAAAGGTCCGTCCGCTTTGCGATTTCACGATCGGACCAACCTTCCTGGTAATCGCCCTGTTCCTCATCGAAGTGCTCCTCCAGAAGCTGGTGCAGGTGCCGCATGATCTTCGGATTGGGCGAAGCGCCCCCATTCTTCGGTTTTGCCACGGGGTCCTTTTTGGTCGTCACCTTGCTTGCCTTTCCCTTGTTCAGCTTCGATTTGCCGGCACATTTGGGGCAGTGCGATTTGCGGCCATGGAGCGTGATATCCCACCCCTTCTGCGCGAACTTTTTGACCACGATCTCCGGCGGCAAGTGCGGGTTGCCGCCCAGGTAGTCAACCGCGCCGCACTCCGCACACTCCGCCGTAGGCCGCGCCACCATCCGATCTTCGATCATTTCGTGACTGATGTAGTACGATCGATCTGTCCCAGAGCGGCGGTCGGTCATGGCGCTACTTTCCCCCTGTCCCCGCAACCGCCAGCCGGGCGGCCGGCGTGTCGTCTTCGGTCAGCGCCGCCTGCAACAGCGTCAAAGCCCCCTTCAACGCCAGGCGCAGCCGGTGCGCCCGGCCCGCTTGGGGCTGGGCCAGCTGGCCCCGCTCCGCCAGACGCCGGGTGAAGGCCTCCAAAAACGGATTGCCCAGGCCTTCGTCTCGCGCCAAACCATCCAGCTGCACCACCATCTCCAACAGCCTGAGATCCCCCCGGCGCGGGTTGGCCAGCTGATCCAGCCGCGTCGCCGTCACCCCCAAACGATCCGCTAAAAACGGCCGCCCAAAGGCGGCAATCAAACGGCTGAACACCGCCTGAAACGACCCCTCCTCCCGCCGATACGTCATCCGGGACCCCCGGCGGGGTGAAGTTGGCGCGGGGCTAGGCTTCGCCCCGCCAGATTTTTCTGAGGTGCGTCAGATCGGCGTCGTTGGGAACGCCCAGGCCGATGCCACACTGATACCATCGCCACGCCCAAAGTTGGACGCGCCAGGAAAGGTAATAGAATCGAAGATGACGAATGATCGGCCAACGTTTCATCGGCGCCTCCCAAGCCCTTGCAAGTCTGTCCGGACCGGCGGGGAGAGGCCCACAACAGCGCCTCTCCCCTCTCACCCCCGAAAGCGGTGCCGCCATGGGGTTTCCCGGTCCCGGCAAAACCCCCGGCGTGTCTGCGCTTCAGGTGTATGGTGTCACTTTTTACTGTTTTGGTTTTCCCCCAAAAAACCAAACCCCAATAGAACTTTGCGGGCAGTACCCAACTCGCCATCTTAAGGCCATGGACAAGACCCCCGATCAGCTCCGCCACGCCGCCCTGGTTCTGATGGCCAGAGCTTTGATGGAAGGGGCTTTGCCGGAAAGGGCTTTGCTGGAAAAGCCGGGCGCCCAAGCAAACAGCACCGCCCTGCGGAGCCTGGCGGAAACCTTCGCCGCCCTGGCCACCGACCTGGAAAGGGCGAAACCGGGGGAGAAGGCGCACGCATGAAGGGCGCGGGGTCATACCACCTCCTCCCCCGGCCCCGAAGCGGCCCCGTACGGGGCCTGCGCACCGCGAACGGACGCCGGGGCCGCCACGGTATTGTCGACGGCCTTGGCGTCCAAGTCCGGCAGGTCGTAAAAATCATTGGCGGTCACCGCGCCGGCGGTTTCCCGATGGATCGCCTTCATCACGTCAAGGCGGGGCACGGCCTCCCCGGCCAGATAGCGCGCTACGGACTGGGCGGTTACCCCGATCCGTTCGGCAAAATCTTTCCGTTTGATGCCACGGGATTTGAGAAATTCGGCAAGTGTCATGACCGAATATCACACTAATCGTGCTTAATTGGTCAAGCAAAAAGTCAAAAATAGTGATGTTTTTGGAATCACGCTTTCCCTGATAATTGACCAATGGCCAAAACCGACCCGCCCAACAACATCCGCGCCCTGCGCAAAGAACGGAAAATGAGCCAGGCGGCACTGGCGCGCTTGGTGGACACCTACCCGCAAAACATTCAACGCCTGGAAAGCGGCCAAACCAAGCTGAACGAAGAGTGGATGCGCAAGCTGGCGCCCCACCTGGGGGTTCTGCCCGCCGATCTTATGGCCGGGGCCCTGCCCCCCGCCCGGCTGGACGGCCGGCCCGCCGGTTACAGTGCTGCTTTTGCCCAGCGTCTGCGCCGGGTCGTGGACCGCCACCGCAGTCTGGAGGCCGCGGCGGCCGCCGCCAACTGCACCCCCGCGCGCCTGGAAAACATGATCAACGGGGTGGAGCCGGCGCCCTTCACCACCATCGCCAAACTGGCCCGGGCCGCCAACGTCAGCCTGGATTGGCTGGCCACGGGCGAGGGGGCGGACTTCGCGCCCCAGCCCCTGTTCCAGGATCACAAAGGCCGCTACCGCATCGGCCGGCAGCAGGTGGACATCCTGGACGAAAGGACCCTCTTGTCCGCCTTGACCGACACCGAGTACGTGGAAAGCCGGGACGGCCCCTTCAGCGCCGCCGAGCGCCACGACACCATCCTCGACGTCTACTACTTTCTCCTGAAGGACAAGGTCAAAACCCTCGACTTCGAGGACCACCTGGACGAGGTGGTGGCCTTCGTGCGGGACCGGGCCCGGCGGACCCAGGGCCAGGACGGCGAACAGCAAAAAGGCAACAGGGGGCAAAAGAAAGACGTCACACGGCCTTGATATCCGGCGTCCGTCCCCCGATCCCTCATACCCGATCCCTGGCCCTGACCACCGATTGCGCTTTTTTATTGAAACAGCTTTTCCGATCAGGTGATCCTGATTAAGGTGCCGGGGATGGCCACCAAACCCCACCCCAATCGGATCTTTGCCTTACGCAAGGCCCAGAATTTGACCCAAAACACTTTGGCCGAACTGGCAGGCTGTACCGCTCAGCAGATTCATCGACTTGAAACCGGCCATCGAAAACTGTCCGAAGAATGGATGCGCAAGCTGGCGCCCCATCTGGGCGTGGCCCCGGGGGATCTTCTGGCCGAGGCAGCCCACCCCAACCCCATTCGGGACCTGCGCGAAGCACGCCGCATGAGCCAAGGCCAATTGGCGGCGGCGGTCGGCACCACCCAAGCCCAGATCGGCAAACTGGAACGCTCGGAACGGCGCCTGGCCGCTGATTGGCTGCGTCGCCTGGCCGGGCCCTTGGGGGTCGAGCCCGCCGACCTCCTGCCCGGCGCCCGCGCGCCGTCCCGGCCGCCCGGGCCCACCGCCGGTTACAGCGCCGCCTTTGTCCAGCGCCTGCGCCGGGCGGTGGATCACAACGGCGGGCTGGCGGCCGCGGCGGCCGCCGCCGACTGCACGCCGGCGTCTCTGAGAAATATGACCAACGGGGTGGAGCCCGCGCCCTTCACCACCGTGGCCAGGCTGGCCCGGGCCGCCAACGTCAGCCTGGATTGGCTGGCCACCGGCGGCGGCCCGGCCTTCGCGCCCCAGCCCCTGTTCCAGGACCACGCCGGCCGCTACCGCATCGGACGGCGCCAGGTGGAGATACTGGACGAGCACACCTTGCTGGCCGCCATGCACGCCATGGCACCGGCCGAAGCCAAGCTGGGGCCCTTCACCGCCACCGAGCGCCACGATCACACCATCGCCGTCTACCATCACCTAATGGAACTGGGCGTCGAGACCATCGACGTCGAGGACCACCTGGACGCCGTGGTGGCCTTTCTGCGCGCCCGGCTGCGGCCCGCAAATTAAAAAGGGGCGATTGCCCCTGGTTGTGAATTTTTTACTAGACACGCTTTCCGCGCCTGCTTATCCTCGCACTTATAGGTAATGAGGTTGTTTAAAAACCTCCCCCCAGGTAGGGGTGCCCACGCGAACAGGCACCGGGCGGATGGTGACCGCCCCCAATCCGGGTCGCGCAACCCTTTTTGGCCTACCGGCCCCGCGGGACCCTTAAAGACTTGACAGTGTTAGGGGAGTCACCGCATGGCCATTAAAATTTTGCAATCCCGCGCCCGGCAGGCAAGCGGGAAAATAGAACAAACGGTCAAAAATTACCGAAATGTCATGATATCGCCAGGCACCGGACAGGATGCCGCCACCCCAGGATTTGATAAACAAAACACCTACATCCCAGGGGTCGGGCAGGGGCTCGGCGACCGGGTCGCCCTGACCTATACCGGTCCCGACGGGACCCTCTGGATGACCCGGGCCGCCCGGCGGCAACGGGTGCTTGACTTTGTCCGCCGCCGCCGCGCCACCCAAGCGCGCAAACCGGGCGGCGGGCACGGGGATTAGCGATGATCCGCGCGGCCTGATTGCGGCCGGATAGCGGATACCAGCAGTCAGATGCCGGAACGCCCGCCGGGCGCAGATGGCCCCCTTGCGGGACGTGCCGCCGCCCCGTTTCTTGGGCGGCGGCCCACACCTGACATCCAGCCACCCACCTCCCCGCAAAAGGTCCCGGCTTGACCGCCCTGGCACCCCACTGAAGATCCTGATCCCAGTGCCGGTTTTGCAGTATAACTTTTTTTGTGATTTTTTTTGTTGACAAATTGCCACTTATTTCGTGATTATATTTTCACCCGTCAGGCAGACGGGCTTCCTCTCAACGAACCAAAGAAAGGTAAGTCGCGAGACTAGAAACAACATTTTTCCTTTTGACTTGGCCGGCGGGCTGTCCACTTGCCCGTGGAGTTGCCCGGGACGAAGGCTCCAAAACCTATCTCCCCTTCGCCCGTCACCCCGCCGGCCCCCTTTTTCCTTTGATCCTTTTTCACCCCCGGGAGGGGATTCATGAAAACCATTTGGAAATACAAGCTGGAAACCAGCGTTTCCCTTCCCTCGCTTTTTATCCCGGAAGGCGCGCGGTTTTTGCACATGGACTATCAGCGCGATGATCTTTGCCTCTGGTTCGAGGTGGACGTCACCGCCGAAAGAGACTTCCGCACCTTCCAGGTGATCGGCACGGGCCACCCCGTTCCCGAGGGCGGCACCTACCTGGGCACGGTCCAGCAACCGCCCTACGTCTGGCACGTCTACGAAGTTGGCGATGAGGCGGCGGCATGACCGGACAAAAGCCCATGGATCAATCGGCCGCCGCCGCCGCGCAGCAATTCGTCACGGAACGCTACCACAAGGCGGTCGATCGGGCGGTGGACGACTACTTGAACATTCTCCCCGCGCAGGACCAGGCATGGCTTTCAGGGCAAAAAGAGATCAAGCGCCTTGCCATCGCCGCGCTCCGATGGGGCTTCAACAAGGGCTCCCAGTTCGGTGTCCAAGCCACCGTTGAGGGCAGCCAGTTCTACCGGGATCTCGCCAAGGCCAACGAAGATCAGGCCAAGGGAGACGCGTGATGTTGAAGTCAGTCTTTTATGTCGTCAATCCAGACGGTCGAATTTTAGATGACACCTTGTCGACTGACCGCGAGCGCTCACAGACCAAGCTCGCCGAACACTTCCTTTTCGGGATGGACCTAACCCGGTCGGAGGTCTTGTCGGCCTGGTACATCGCCGAGCGCCATGGCTATGGACTGTGCGAGCGGCAAGTGGAGAGCGACGAGGAAGGGACCTAACCCATGCCCTTTTTCTTCCACCACCTCTCCGTGTCGGACCTGCCGGCCAACTTACCGCCGGGGCCGCCCCGATCCTATCTGGACCCCCGGCCCGCGCCGGGGGATCAGACGGCCCTTTTGGTGCCGGACATCATGTCCCCCAAGGGGCCTTTCGATCTGCTCTGGCTGATCCTGCTGATTCTCTTGTGGCTGACCATCGTGGCCCAGTCCGCCTGGGCCGAGCCCAGCGACCCCTACCGCCTGCGCGCGCGCGGCTCAGACCGCCCGGTCCGCGCCGGCGAGATGCCGCGGGAAAACACCACCCGGGCTCGCACGACCGGGCTCACACAACCCGCTCGGCGGGCGGCGCAAACGAGGCGCGCCCGCGCCATCAAAGAAAGGATGGGGTGATGGGGGGATCAGAGGACAGAGAACGGATGCCGGATGACAGGAAACGGGTGGCGGAAACCGCCGGGCGGGTGACCCGGGCGGAGGACTTGGCCATCAAGTTCATTGATACCCTGGCGGCCCAGCCCGATTTGGATGACAGGTTCGTGATGAACGTGGCCGCCGCCTTTTTCGAGGGCGTCACCGTCTCTTTGGGCGGGTGCGGCAAGGACCCCGCGCGCACCCATATCGCGCGCAGCTACGGACTGTTCAGGCTTTTCCGGATCAACACCCAAGAGGATGGGCTGGGCTGCCCCCATTGTTTGCTCACCCACATCCTGCAC
>JANQKX010000646.1 GCA_028280915.1 Kiloniellaceae bacterium | reverse complement strand
CCAGGGGTTGGCGCCCTGGCTCAGGGGCCGCTGGCTGGGGCGGGCGCCGGCCTGGCGCTGGTTGTAGGGCCGCGCCGTATAGGATTCCAAGGCATGGCTCAAGACGTCGAAACCGCTAGCCGCCACCACGTTTTTCGGCAGGCTCGCCGTCACCTCCGCATCCACCAAAGCCCGCGTGGGACGCAACAGGGGCGAGGCGATGCCCGTCTTGGCCTTCATCTCCAAAAGATCGAAGATCGCGATACCGGTGCATTCGCTGCCCGTGCCGCAGGTTGTCGGGCAGGCGATATGGGGTTTAAGCGGTCCGGGGATGGGCTGGCCCGCGCCGATGGGCGCGTTGACGTAGTTGAGCAGATCCGCCGGATAGGTGGACAAGAGATTGGCGGCCTTGCAGGTATCGATCACCGAGCCGCCGCCCACGGAGATAAAGCCGTCGAAATCGCCTTCCTGCGCAAAGCGCGCGGCGTCCTTGAACGAGACGTCCGTGGGCTCGACCCGGACGTGATCGTAGATCACCACGTCGATCCCCGCCACGGAGAGCGCCTTTTTGACCTTGTCGAAAAGGGCCAAGCCGGCCAGACGCCGGTCGGTCATCACCGCGACCCGCTTCATGCCCAAGGCGAGGGCGTAGTCGCCAATCTCGGAAAGGCAGCCGCTGCCGAAGGTAATGGCGGCGGCGTCAACGGCAAAGGCGTCATCGCCTCCGTCGCTGGGCGCCAGATAGTGACAACAGGCCATCAAGCTCACCCTTAATCCGGTAAAATGAGAAGCTCACTTTTACCGCAAAGGGTCTCTTGTGTAACGGCAAAACAGGTGTAACGGCAAAACGGCCGTCGCGGCCGTTTCACCATCCATTCGCCAAATATAGCTTGTCCTTAAAGGCCGAGGGCCTCTTCCGGCGCCACGAAGGGCATGTCGTGGGCTTTGGCCACTTCCTTATAGGTGACCTTGCCCTCGAACACGTTCAGCCCGTTTTTCAGGTGCCGGTCTTCCGCCATCGCCCGCTTATAGCCCTTGTTGGCCAGATCCAGGGAGAACGGCAAGGTGGCGTTGTTCAGGGCAAAGGTGGAGGTCCGCGCCACGGCCCCCGGCATGTTGGTGACGCAATAATGAACCACGCCTTCTTCCACATAAGTGGGTTCGGCGTGGGTGGTGCCCCGCGAAGTCTCGAAGCAGCCGCCCTGGTCAATGGCGATGTCCACCAGCACCGATCCGGGCCGCATGGCCTTGATCATATCGCGGGTCACCAGCTTGGGTGCCGCCGCGCCGGGCACCAAGACGGCACCGATGACCAGATCGGCCCCTTCCACGTGACGCTCGATGGCGTCCACGGTGGAATAGATGGTGTTCAGCATGGGGCCGAATTGCATGTCCAGCTCGTACAAGCGGTGCAAGGAACGGTCGATCACCGTGACGTGGGCTTCCATGCCCATGGCCATGCGCGCCGCGTTCGTGCCCGACACACCGCCGCCGATGATCACCACCTTGGCCGCGGCCACGCCGGGCACGCCGCCCAGCAGCATGCCCGAGCCGCCCTGTTCCTTTTCCAGGCAATGAGCCCCCACCTGTACGGACATGCGCCCGGCCACTTCGCTCATGGGCGCCAGCAGGGGCAGGCCACCCCGGTCGCTCGTCACGGTCTCATAGGCGATGGCGATGCAGCCGGAATCCACCAGACCCTGGGTCTGGGGCAAGTCCGGCGCCAGGTGCAGGTAGGTAAAGAGGATTTGCCCCTCGCGCAGCTGGCGGTACTCCTCGGGCTGAGGCTCTTTTACCTTCACAACCATCTCGGCGCGCGCGAAGATCTCCTCGGCACTGTCCACGATGCCGGCGCCGACCTTGACGTAGTCTTCGTCGGTCACGCCGATGCCGAGCCCCGCATTGGTCTCCACGATCACTTGATGCCCGTGATAGATATGCTCACGGACAGAAGACGGGACCAAGCCGACCCGATACTCATGGTTCTTGACTTCTTTGGGTACGCCAATCAACATCTTAAGATATCTCCAGCTCAGTTAGCCCTCGAACAAAAGGCGGATCGGCCCGACACAGCCGGTCTGTGTGAAGCCGAAGGGGGACGATAATTTTAGTATGGCCACTTGCAAAGCCCCTGCTCGACAGCAACATGTCTGGGCGGGAGCGCCAATGCAAGATTGATTTGGAAGCTAGGGCGTCGAAACGCATGTTAAAAGAGCCAATTATCGGCGGGACGTGAGGCCAGCAAATGTCCGAACTCACCACGTCCATTGCATCCATTGACCCGGCGGAAACCCATCTCATCCGCCACCGCATCTTGCGCCCGAATCAAGATCTTTCGGCCTCGGTATACCCCCTGGACGAGGCGCCGCGCACCCTGCACGCCGGCTGTTTCATGGCGGGCAATCTGGTGGGCATCGCCTCGATCTTTCATGAAGCCCCCAATCCACAGATCGAACAAAAGCTGCCCGCCGGCCCCTATCCGGAAGCCTGGCGCCTGCGCGGCCTGGCCGTGGTGGAAGCGGCGCGCGGCGTGGGCGTCGGCGCCCACCTCATCAAGGCGGTCATGGACCATGCCGGTTCGTTCCAGGACGAGGGCATGATCTGGTGCAAGGTTCGCCTGGACGCCCTGGACTATCTGGCCCGCTACCGCTTCGAAGCGGTGGGCGAGGTTTTCGAAAACGAATCCCTCGGCCCCCACCGCATCATGATCCGCCCCCTGCCCGCTCAGCCGTAACGATCTTCAAAATAGTCTTTCGCGAAGGGCACCAAATCGCCCATGTCGAAGAGAAGAGCCCGGGCGGCCCCCACCTGCCCTTGCCCGTGACGCCCGGTTTGCAGGTAGGCCCGGATGACCTGTTCCAGATAGTCCGGTTCCAGCCCTTCAGCGGCGGGCACGAAAGCCTCCCGGTTCATCTGCACCACCGGACGCCAGACCTTTTGGCCTTCTTCCAACAGCGGCACCTCATAGGATACCGACCGTTTGTTCGGCACCTCCGCCAGATATTCCGCGTAGTGAAGAATGGTCGCCGTATAAAGGGGGGCGCCCAGGTTCATGGTCTTGGCGCCGGCGCGATAGAGTTTTTCCAAGGGCGAGCCCGGCCCAAAGCCGTGATCCAGGGGCTGATCCTTGATCAGCGGCACCGCCGTCCCGATGGCCAGAAGAGAGCGGTCCGGGTTGGCGCTGCGGTAGCTGCCCGGCCGGGCCGCCAGGCAGGCGCCGATGGCGCCGCCGTGGGTCGGGCGCACCAGCGCGCTTTGGGAATCATAGGCCGGCCAATCGCGCTTTTCCTGATCACTCAAGCCGCCGGTCAGAAAGGCGTCATAGGTGGACTGAGCCCAGGAGACGAACATCACGATCCCGCCCGACGGCGTCACCGCATCCAGCAGGGCGTCGATCACCCCCTCCGGCCCGCCATCCACGGGCCGCACCGCCCGATAGGAGGCGTGCAGCATAATGATATCGCCCGGGGCCACCCCCAGATTCCGGATATCCGCGGTCAGACTTTCCCGGCTTGCCGATAGCGCCTCTTCCATTCTTGGACCTTCCGCCCGTTTAGCCGGTCAGGCCTTGGGCCGCTCCGACTTGGGGTCATAGAGCGGCCTGAGGCTCGCTTTCGCCGGAAAACGCTCGCAAGCCACCTCGATTTCGTAGCTGCCCGATTTCACGAAGTCGGCGTTGACCCCGTCGGGATGGGTGACATAACCCATGCCGATGGCCGCGCCCAAATGGTGGCCGTAGTTGCCCGAGGTCACCCGTCCCACGATCTCCCCGTCCCGGTAGATGGGCTCGTTGTGGTAAAGCAGAGGTTCCGGGTCCTCCAGGGCAAACTGCACCATGCGCTTGGTGACCCCTTTTCCCTTCTGTTCCAGCAAGGCGTCCCGGCCGATGAAGGGCACGTTTTTATTGAAGGCGCAGGCAAAACCCAGGCCCGCCTCGATGGGCGTATCCTCGTCGGTGATGTCGTGACCCCAGTGGCGGAATGCCTTTTCGATGCGGCAGGAATCCAGCACATGCATGCCGGCCATTTTCAGGCCCATGGGGTCCCCGGCGGCGGCGATGGCGTCGAACACGCCCCGGGCCTGATCGCTGGGCACATAGATTTCCCAGCCCAGCTCGCCCACGTAACTGATCCGCAGGGCCCTGGCATAGGTGAAGCCCAATTCGATCTCCTGGGCGGTGCCGAAGGGAAAAGCGTCGTTGGAGAAATCGGCGTTGCTGACCTTGGCCAGCAGATCCCGGCTTTGCGGTCCCATGATGCCCATGACCGCATAGCCGGCTGTCACGTCCGTGGCGATGGCATGGGCGTCCTGGGGGATGTGGCGCTGCAGCCAGTTCAGGTCATGCACGGCAACGGCCGCGCCGGTGACGATCATGAAGGCGTCCTCTGCCAGGCGGGTGACCGTCAGGTCCGCCTCGATGCCGCCCCGCGCGTTGAGCCATTGGGTATAGACCACCTTACCCGCGGGCACGGCCACGTCATTGGCGCAGACCCGTTGCAACACGGATTCCGCGTCCCGGCCCTGCAGCAGGAACTTCCCGAAAGAGCTTTGGTCGAAGAGGGCCACCCCTTCGCGCACCGCGCGGTGCTCGGCGGCGGCATGATCGAACCAGTTTTGCCGCTTGTAGCTATAGGCGTACTTGGGCTCCACCCCCTCGGGCGCGAACCAGTTCGCCCGCTCCCAGCCGGCCGCCTCGCCGAAGCAGGCACCCCGGGCCGCCAAGCAGTCATGCAAGGGCGAGGTGCGCACGTTGCGCGCGGTCTCGTACTGATAATAAGGCCAATGCATGGCATAAAGCAGGCCCAGGGCCTCGGTGGCCCGGTCATAGAGGTAGCGGCTGTTGTTCTGGAACGGGGACATGCGGCGGATGTCCACGTCGGAGAGATCCATGGTGGGATGCCCCTCCACGATCCATTCCGCCAAGGCCTTGCCGGCGCCGCCCGCCGACTGGATGCCGATGGAGTTAAAACCGCAGGCCACATAGAAGTTCCGCAGCTCGGGCGCCTCGCCCAGGAGGTAGCGGTCGTCGGGAGTGAAGCTTTCCGGGCCGTTGAAGAATTTCCGGATGCCCACGGTCTCCAAAGCCGGCACCCGCTCGATGGCGCCTTCCAGCACGGGCATGAAGTGGTCGAAGTCCTCGGGCAGTTCATCGAAGGAAAAATCATCGGGGATGCCGTCCATGCCCCAGGGCTTGGCATGGGGCTCGAAGGCCCCCAGCAGCAGCTTGCCCGCATCTTCCTTGTAATAGGCGCACCCGCCCGGGTCCCGCAGGGTGGGCAGATCGGGGGTCAGCTCCGGCATGGCCTCGGTCAGGATGTAAAAGTGCTCGCAGGCGTGCAGCGGCACGGTCACCCCGGCCATGCGGCCGATCTCCCGGCCCCACATGCCGCCGCAGTTCACCACCACCTCGGCCGCGATGTCGCCCTGGGCGGTGGCCACCCCGGTGGCCCGGCCGTTTTTCTGATGAACGCCGGTGACCTTCACCTCTTCGAAGATCTTGGCACCGCCCATGCGCGCGCCCTTGGCCAGGGCCATGGCCGTGTCGATGGGGTTGGTTTTGCCGTCGCCGGGCAGATGCACCCCGCCGACGATGCCGTCCAGGCTGATCAAGGGCCACTTGGCGGCGATTTCCTGGGGCGAAAAGACCTCCACTTCCAGGCCGAAGGTCTTGGCCATGGAAGCGCCCCGTTTCAGCTCTTCCATGCGTTCGTCATTGGTGGCGATGGAAATGCTGCCGTTCTGCACAAAGCCCGTGGCCTGGCCCGTTTCCGCTTCCAGGCCGGCATAAAGGCCGGCGGTGTACTGGGCCAGCTTGGTCATGTTCAAGGTGGCCCGTAGCTGCCCCACCAATCCGGCGGCGTGCCAGGTGGTGCCGCAGGTCAGTTGCTTGCGCTCCAGCAAGACCACATCGCGCTTGCCCAGCTTGGTCAGATGATATGCCAGCGAACAGCCGATGACCCCGCCACCGATGATGACGATTTCAGCAGAATCGGGAAGCGCCTGTGCCATGTTTCCTCTCCCATGAAAAATCCGGTCCCGCCGCCGCGGCGCGGGAGCCGCCAGGTCACAAACTATCCGTCACCGGACGCCAGTTCCAAGGGAGAAAAAGCCTGGCACCAAAAATTATCGCGCCCTGGACTCCTCGCCGAAAAGCAATTGGTGCAAGGCGTGCCAGAGGTCTTCGTTGGGGGCCATGATCAAGCCCTGGTCCTCGTAACGGGTGGGCCGATAGGCGGTGCCGTCGATGCAATGGGCCACGCCGCCGGCCTCCTGGAAAAGCAGGGCGCCGGGCACGTGGTCCCAGGGCATGAGGCGGGTGAACATGGAAAAATTCATCTCGCTATGGACCAGGCGTAGATACTCCCATCCGGCGCAGCTCATGGACTTCAGAGTATTGACCAGGTTCCGCCGCCGTTGAATCTGCGCCGCGATATCGGGCCGGGCGAAGGTGGAGGCATGAATGGTGCCGCTCATCTGGTCCAAGCCGTCGGGGGCTTGGATCGTTAAACGCTGGCCCGCCGACCAGGTGCCCGAACCGGTCTCGGCCGTGACCATGCGCCGGTTCACCGGGTCGTGGATCCAGGCCGCCACCGGCGCGTCGGACACCACCAGGGCCACCATGACCGCGAACACGGGCCGGCCCCGGGCAAAGTTCCCCGTGCCGTCGATGGGGTCGATGGTCCACACCGGACTATCGCCCCGTAATTGCTCGAAGAGGCTGGGATCGGCCGTCACCGCCTCCTCTCCCAAGATTCGCGAGCCCGGCAGGGCCGCCGCCAGGCGCTCGGTCAGCACCGCCTCGCTGGCCAGGTCGGCCACGGTCACCAGGTCGCCCCGGCCTTTGTCCCGGATATCCCCGTCGCTTAGGGTTCGAAAGCGCGGCATGACCTCTTCGGCCGCCGTGTCTTCAATGATTTTGGAGATTTGATCGATATCGATTGCCATGGTGGCGCGAGTATCACTGCTCATGGTTCAAAAGAAAAGGGGCCGTGACATTTCATCACGGCCCCTTCCCCCTACGGCCGATCGGCCGCGTTACATTGGCTGTTTGGACGCGCTTAGAAGCCCATGCCGCCCATACCGCCCATGCCACCCATGTCAGGGGCAGGCGGCGCCGCTTCTTTCTTTTCGGGCTTGTCGGCCACCATGGCTTCGGTGGTGATCAACAGGCCGGCCACGGAGGCCGCGTCCTGCAGCGCGGTACGCACGACCTTGGTGGGGTCGATGATACCGGCCTTGAACATGTCCACGTACTCGCCGGTCTGGGCGTTGTAGCCCGTGCCCTTGCCCTTGGCATCGGTCACCTTGCCGACCACGATGGAGCCTTCGGCGCCGGCATTCTCGGCGATCTGGCGGATCGGGGCCTGCAGGGCGCGACGGACGATCTCAACGCCGACCTTCTGGTCTTCGTTGGCGACCTCCAGCTTGGCGAGGATCTTGGACGCGTTCAACAGAGCCGTGCCGCCACCGGTGACAATGCCTTCCTCGACCGCGGCGCGGGTGGCGTTCATCGCGTCTTCCACACGATCCTTACGCTCCTTCACCTCGATCTCGGTGGCACCGCCCACGCTCAGGACCGCCACGCCGCCGGCCAATTTGGCCAAGCGCTCTTGCAGCTTTTCCCGATCGTAGTCGGAAGTGGTCTCTTCGGCCTGGGTGCGGATCTGGGCGCAACGGCCTTCGATCTCTTTTTTCTTGCCCGAGCCGTCCACGATGGTGGTCTCTTCCTTGGTGATGACCGCCCGCTTGGCCGTGC
>JANQKX010000642.1 GCA_028280915.1 Kiloniellaceae bacterium | reverse complement strand
GTACCTCCCAAGCCTTGGGTGTGCGCGGGGTGGCCGTGGGTTTTGAGGTCTTCCTGGAGCGGATTCCCCAGCCGAAAGCCAAAGCGGGCAAAATCCGTCCGGCGGCGGCTTTGTCCGCCTTCCAGCCGGTAAGCCGGGACTTCGCCTTTTTGGTGGCCGAGGATGTGCCGGCGGAAAAGCTGATCCGGGCGGCCAAGGGCGCGGACAAAAACCTGATCACGGCCGTGGACCTCTTCGATACCTACGCCGGCAAGGGGGTGGCGCCGGGCCACAAGTCATTGGCCATCGCCGTTACCCTGCAGCCCACCAAGCAAACCTTGACCGACGCCGAGATCGACCAGGTCAGCGCCAAGGTCATCGCCCAGGTGGAAAAAGCGACCGGCGGCAGCCTGCGCGGTTAGGAGTGCTGTTGCCCACGCGGGGTTTGGGTCAGCTTTCGCAGACCGTCAGGCGGGGCCACTGCGTCCGCCACGGCTTGCTGGCCAAGCGCGCCCGGTAGGCGTCCAGGCGGTGGGCCCTCGCATGAGGGGTGGGGCGCAGGCAAAGGGTCACCAGATCCTCCACTCCCAAGGGCGCGAGCAGCTCCAAACGGCCTGTGTCGCCCAGGCGCACGGCAACGGCCGTGGGCGTCTCCAGCCAGTGGGTGATGGCATCCCTGGTGGAACGGTAAGGCCGGTCGCCGTTGCGCCGGTGCATGCGAGCCTGATTGCGCACCGACCAGGGATAAGCAGGCCAGGGATAGGCAGGCCAGGGATAGGCAGGCCAGGGATAGGCGGGCGCGCGCGTCCTCAGCAAAGCTTCCAGCTCGGCCTCCCGCTCCGGCCGGACATCATCGGGATCGAAAAAGATTACGTCCACGTCGTTCACGGGAGTGGGCCGGGCAAAGCCATGCAGGTGATCCCAGACCAGGGCCCGCACGAAGCCGGCGCCGATCCAGGCGTCGGGCAGGCCGAGCCGGGCCACATCGGCGAGCGCGGCCCTGTGCCAGGGAGAGGCTCCGATGAGGTTTAGGATAAAGTCTTGTTGAGGTGTCCCGCCCATGACCCCAGGCTTATCATGGCTGGGCCTGTCCGTCAGCCGTACCTGAAGGGTCGGTTGCGGGTATGGGGTGGATTATCGTTTCAAATAGAACGGTTTGTCCGGCCTGTGGCAAAAGCGCCTGACCCGGTTCGGGACTTAAAGGAGATAGATCATCTCAGTTTTTAAAATTGTATTTTGGAAAATAATGATCGGTCTGTTTTAATAAAACTGATTGTCGAACCAACCAGATTCATACGCGAGCGAGCGCTGCTGTTCATGCAAGCGTTTCGCTATGATGATTCACTGAAAAAAACAAAGAAGGATCTGTATACATCGATCCGAACGATCGATCATTTAGGAACCGACTGTCGATGCCGGTAAGAGGAGATCCGCCCTCTTGCCTTGCCGAAGGTGGGGCGGCAAGTGTTAAAACAGAAAAATCTGTCTAGGACGTCGCTCAACCTGCGCCGCTCGAAGCAACGGCGCAGGTGATGAAAGCGAGCGAAAGCGAATTACATGATTACAATTTACGAACAGGAGACATCTTGCCGGCCCGGACGGCGGTTCTCACGGGCAACCTTGAAGCGGATCTATGCTTCAAAACCTTGTGCTGCAGAGACAAAAATCAGGTGCTGTACCACTGCTTGCACAGCTTGGGGCCACCGCGATTGCTGCCCGGCTGCGTGGACGCGCGGATCATTTCGATGGCAAAGGATTCCATTTCTTGCAGGTGGGCCTCGGGCACGCCGTTCTTGCGCAGGCGGGCACGGGCCTGGGTGGCTTCATACTGATACTTCACCCAATCAGGCTTCCCCAAAACTTGGTTGGCATTGGCAAGGCAAACGTTTTGCAAAAACCAGCGGGACTCGTTGCGCGCGGCGGATGCTTCTTGGGACTGACCCAACAAATCAGGACCGAACACCGTCATCGCGGCGGTTAAACAGAAAATGGCACCGGCCTTCTTAAGACCAAATTTCATGTTAAAGCTCCCGGCTTTCAGATCCCCGTGCCCCTCTGCCGCCTAGATTGGCTTTACCCACCTTTACAAATGGTAAAAGGAAAAATCGTTGGAAATCTGCGACTTGGCGCCCCGTTGCCAAGGTTATCGATTGCTTTATTGGTTACCATTAGGGCAAATTTTACCGCCAAAGGCCAGTAAAACCGCCCCCTTCAAGGTTGCCGTGGCGAGAGACCTAAGATGAAGCGATGGTAAACCGCTCAAGCGTCCAATAAATGCCGCGAAAATCACCGGCAAAGAATCTTTGCACTTTTGGCGGAAATGGGGCGCCCATGTGGCGAACGGGCATTTTTGCCCTCTCGGATTTGGCCAAAATTAGGCAGCCCTTCGGGTGGATTTTTGGGCCGAATCACGAGTGCACACCGGACTGCGGCTTACTTGTTGTCGTGTTGCCGGCGCTGGCATGCGTCTTTCCATTGCCAGCGCGTCGTGGCGGCCCTATCTTCCAGCCGCTTGCGATTCCCGCTGTTACTCCTATAAGAGCGGCCGGCCGGCAACAGAGTAACCAGCGACAGCTTTAAGACCATGAGTGATCAGTCTCACATCCGTAACTTCGCCATCATCGCCCACATCGACCACGGTAAATCCACCCTGGCCGACCGGCTCATTCAGTTGTGCGGCGGCCTGGCTGACCGGGAGATGAAGGATCAGGTGCTCGATTCCATGGAGCTGGAGCGGGAGCGGGGCATCACCATCAAGGCCCAGACCGTGCGCCTGAGCTATCCCGCCGCCGACGGCACCACCTATCAGCTGAACCTCATCGACACGCCGGGCCACGTGGACTTTTCCTATGAGGTCAGCCGCTCCCTGGCGGCCTGCGAGGGGTCTTTGCTGCTGGTGGACGCGAGCCAGGGGGTGGAAGCGCAAACCCTGGCCAACGTCTATCTGGCCATCGACAACGATCACGAAATCATCCCGGTGCTTAATAAAGTGGACCTGCCGGCGGCCGAGCCCGAGCGGGTCAAGGAGCAGATCGAGGAAGTGATCGGGCTGGATGCCAGCGATGCCCTGACCATCTCGGCCAAGACCGGGGTGGGGGTGCCGGAGGTGTTGGCCGCCCTGGTGGAGCGCCTGCCCCCGCCCGCCGGGGATCCGGAGGCGCCGTTGAAGGCCCTCTTGGTGGACAGCTGGTACGACAGTTATCTGGGCGTGATCATTTTGGTGCGGGTCATGGACGGCCGCCTGCAGCCCGGGCAAAAGATCCGCATGATGGGCAGCGGCGCCAGTCATCAGGTCGACAAGGTGGGCGTCTTCACCCCGAAGATGACCCACGTGAAGACCCTCGGTCCCGGCGAGATCGGCTTTATCACCGCCTCCATCAAATCCGTGGCCGACTGCAGCGTGGGCGATACCATCACCGAGGACCGGCGCGCGGCCGGCGAGGCCCTGCCCGGCTTCAAGCCCTCCGTGCCCGTGGTGTTCTGCGGCCTCTTTCCCATCGACGCCGCCGATTACGAAGACCTGCGGGAAAGCCTGGGTAAGCTGGCCCTGAACGATTCGTCCTTTTTGTTCGAGGCGGAATCCTCGGCCGCCCTGGGCTTCGGCTTCCGCTGCGGCTTTTTGGGCCTGCTCCACTTGGAAATCGTGCAGGAGCGCCTGGAGCGGGAGTTCGACCTGGACCTGATCACCACGGCGCCCTCGGTGGTCTACCGCCTGCACATGCAAAAGGGCGAGACCATCGAGCTGCACAACCCGGCCGACATGCCGGACCCGACGCAAATCAAGTCCATCGACGAGCCCTGGATCAAGGCGACCATCCTGGTGCCCGACGAATACCTGGGCGCCGTGCTGAAACTCTGCGAGGAACGGCGTGGCATTCAGACCGATCTGACTTACGCGGGCGCCCGGGCCATGGTGGTCTATCAGCTGCCCCTGAACGAAGTGGTCTTTGATTTTTACGACCGGCTGAAATCGGTGACCCGGGGCTATGCCAGCTTCGACTATCAGCTCGACGGCTATCGGGAGGGGGATCTGGTGAAGGTCGCCATTCTGGTCAACGGCGAGCCGGTGGACTCCCTTTCCATCATCGTGCACCGCAGCCAGTCCGAATCCCGCGGCCGCATGCTGTGCGAGCGCCTGAAGTCCCTCATCCCCCGGCAGCTGTTCAAGATCGCCATCCAGGCGGCCATCGGCGGCAAGGTGATCGCCCGGGAAACCGTCTCGGCCCTGCGCAAGGACGTGACCGCCAAGTGCTACGGCGGCGACGTCAGCCGTAAACGGAAGCTCCTGGAAAAGCAAAAGGCGGGTAAGAAGCGCATGCGCCAGGTGGGCAATGTGGAAATCCCCCAATCCGCCTTCCTGGCCGCCTTGAAGATGGGTGAAGACTAAGCCGGCCGGCTCAGCGCCTTTATAATGAGTGCGGCGCGGTCGTGACCGCCGTTACCGCCGGCGCAGAGAATGGCGGGGCCGCTTGCGGTCCTCGCCGGGCTTGCGGCAGAGGTAGGCCAGCGCCAGGCCGGGCACCAGAAAAAAAATCAGCGCCGGCACGAAGAGCAGAGGCTCCACCACCAGCCACCACAAATCGGGCGTCAGATAGCGCTCGATGCCCGCCTGCAGGCCGTTCAGGCTGGCCCGGTCGATGTGATACCACAGCTCCCCCAGGGAGGTGAGGGCAAAGCTGCCCGCGCTGGCCCAGGCGATGAGGTCCCGCCCCAAGAGGCCGACGGCGATCAACAACAAAAACCAGCCCAAAATCCGACCGACCACCCGCACGCCCTTGCTCTCCCCCTATTTGAGGCTTCCATTCTGGCAGAGGCATCTCCCGTCCCCTTTTGCGGCAGCCTACCAGCTCAAGCCGCCCCACGCCAGACGGACGCACCGCGTCGGGAATTTGTTGCCCGCCGGTGACCTGAGACGGTGTCAATCGCCGCCCGCCAGGAATAATGCGGGCACCGCGGCGCAAAATCCATCGACGGCATTGCAAGCCGGGGCCGGCTCGGTTATTTTCCCGCCCCACGGCGCCGGTGGTGCCCGTGTCGCGGAGGGGTGGCCGAGTGGCTGAAGGCGCACGCCTGGAAAGTGTGTATGGGTTAATAGCCCATCGAGGGTTCGAATCCCTCTCCCTCCGCCAAAAGCGCTTGGTCCATTCTCGTCACATGGTTTACATTTCATTTCGGGCACATGGTTTACAGTTGCTCCGGGGTGAACGGGTTTGGCGCCGGTTCGACGCGTCCCTCAT
>JANQKX010000640.1 GCA_028280915.1 Kiloniellaceae bacterium | reverse complement strand
TTCGGAGGCCACCTCCGCATCCACGATGGGAAAGATAGGGGCCCAGCCGCAGTTGCGCCGCTCGCCCCAGACCGTGACGGCCATGCGGCCGCCGGGGCGCAGAACCCGGAACATCTCTTTCAGGGCCTGTGCCGGGTCGGGCACGTACATCAGGCCCAGGGCGCAGGTGGCCCGGTCAAAGCTTCCGTCCGCGGCCTCCAGGTTCTCCGCCCCCATGCGGGCGCAGTGGACCCTGTCCAACTGCCTCTCTTCAACCCGGGCCCGCAGCTGGGCGACCATGAGTTCCGCCAAGTCGGTGGCCAAGACTTGGCCTTGCGGGCCGACGGCGGCCGCTGCGGGGAAGGTTGTCATGCCCGACCCGGCCGCGACCTCGATGACCGAATGCCCCGGCGACAACTCGGCCATCGCCAACAGGGTGCGTTGCGCGGGCCACAAATGGGCTTGCCAGGCGTCATGGTAGTGGGGCGCGGCGGCGTCCCAGCCATAGCGCTGAATGCGCCGCTGGAGCTTGGCATCCATGTCTAGGCCTCCCGCGCGATGGTGATGTCCGTCGCCACGTCATGGGGATCGGTCAGGGCGATCAGCCAGGGGTCGTGCCGCAGTCCCTCGGCGACGGTTTCCCGCAGCAAGGCCTCGGGCGCATCACTTTTGAGCTGGATTTCCAAACGCACCTTGGCCGGACCGGCGGAAACCCCATCCAGGCCGAAGAGGCCCCGGTTGTCCCAGTCCATGGACAGGTCCACGGCAATTTCCTCAATGGCCACGGCCCGGCGCGCCGCGGCAATGCGCACCCCCATGGCCACGCAGCCGGCGATACAGGCCCGCCCGAGAACGCCCGGGGTCGGCCCGGCACCGCTCCCGCCCGCCGCCTCCGGCATATCCAAGGTGAATTGATGGTCCCCCTCCTGGGTCACCGTAGTGAAGCCGCCTTTCAGCACCGCGCGGGATCGGGTGACGTCCTGGGCCGACGTGGGCCGAGCCTGAAACGCCTTGGCCATGCGGTCCAGCACTCTCTGGATGTTTGTTTGATGGGGCATGGTCTGGCTCCTTTGTGGGGTCGATGGCGCAGGGCCCATTTCGCGGGCCCATGTCGCGGGGGCGATGTCGAGGGGACGATGTCGCGGGGCCGGCCGGGGTCGGGCATCAGTCTTTAAAAACGATCGCATCGCTGCCGCCCCTGCCTCAAGTGCAGAAAATGAACCTTATCCGATACAAAAAAGGGACCAGGGCCTGCGGCGGACCGGAAAGTCGGCCTGGAAAACGGCCTTGCGTGGCTGGCCGTGATCAGTTCTTTCTTGACGAAACTCTGTCACATAAGTACCCATGCACGGCTGTCACCGCCGCTTGCCGCACGACTGCGCGCGCAAGGAAAACGGCAGGTGCCAGGCCGGTGTCGCGCGTTGAGGCCCCTCTCAAAATGCCCGACCCGCATAGGTGGATCTAGGCAATCTGGGAAACCGGGATAACCGCCGAGTTATCGCGTGTTTCCAAGGCCTAGACCAAAACGGAGAGATGGCCGAGTGGCTGAAGGCGCTCCCCTGCTAAGGGAGTATGGGTTAAAAGCCCATCGAGGGTTCGAATCCCTCTCTCTCCGCCATTTACCACCAAGGTCCATTCTCGTCACATGGTTTACATTTCATTTCGGGCACATGGTTTACAGTTGCTCCGGGGTGAACGGGTTTGGCGCCGGTTCGACGCGTCCCTCAT
>JANQKX010000620.1 GCA_028280915.1 Kiloniellaceae bacterium | reverse complement strand
GAGTTGGCGGTGACCAGAAGGGTGCCGAAGCCGACGTTCAGGATCGCCGGCTGGTCGATAAAGGATTCCGGCGGGCCGCCCAGGTACATGGCCAGGCCGATCACCGTGAAGGCCCCCAGAATGCCGAGCAAGGTCGCAAGATCCAGCGAAGGGCTGGAATCCGGGGCGGAGATCACGGTCTGATTGGTGTCGGCGTCTGCGGTCACATTTGCCATGGTTCTGGCTTTCCCATAAGGTGGCGCCCAAGAGGTGGCATTAGTTGCGGTCGATCTTGATGATCTCGGTCATGGTGACGCCCAGGCGGTCTTCCACCACCACCACCTCGCCGCGGGCGACCAGGCGGTTGTTGACGTAGATGTCGATGGCCTCGCCCACTTTCCGGTCCAGCTCCACGACCGCGCCGCGGCCCAGTTTCAGCAACTGAGCCACCTGCATGTTGGACTTGCCCAACACGGCGGAGACCTGCACGGGAATGTCGTAGACCGCTTCCAGGTCCCGGGCGTTGGTGGGCATGCGGGCCGCCTCGATGGGGTTTTCGCTGGGCGCGGCCGCGGGCTCCGGGTTTTGACCCTCGCCGTCCAAATCGGCCAGGTTCAGGTTGTCGTCATTGGGCATCTGGGTCCTCCGGGTTAGGGGCCTCGGTTAAATTTGGCGACGGAGCCGGGATGTCCCCTTCGAGGGCACCGATCACCATGTTTTCGTCCAGGTCTTCGTCGTCCATTGCATCGAGCGGCGCTTCAAGAGGCGGTTCAGTCCCGGCGTGGGCAGGGGCCAGGGGGCGGGCAGGAGCCTCTTGGGCCTCATGGGCGGCATGGGACTCGTGGGCATCCATGAGGGGCTGAAAACTCTTTTGGATTTGCGCCAGGTGATCGCTCAGTTTCCGGCTGGCGCCCCCGTCGGCCCATTCCACGACGATGTCGTTGGCATTAAGGTCGGGCTCGGTCAGAAACACCAGGCGGCCCTCGAAGCTTTGCTGGGCGGCCAGGCGTTCGGTGGCTTGGCGAACCTGATCCAGGCAGCCGTCGGCGGTGCGGATCACCAGACGCGCCTCGTCGCGCAGTTTTTCCAGGCAATCGGCCACGATCCCTTCGACCTCGCCCAGACCGTGCCGGCGGGCGAGTACGGGAAACAGGGTCTCGGCCATGGCCGAGACCAGCCGCAAGTTGGCCTTTTCCTGTTCCGCGGCGAAGCGGTCCTGGCTTTCCAACAGTTGGGCGACGCTGGCGCCGATCCGCTCCAGTTGCAGATTGATCTGCTGTTCCGTGCCGGCCAGGGCCTCGCCGCGGCCTTTGGCCTCTCCCTCGGCGAAGGCGGCCTGCCGGGCCTCGGCCACTTCCGCCTCGCTGTAGCTTGGCGCTTCCGGCAGGGGCGTTTCCTCGGCCTCGGCCGACTCCGGTGCCGCTGCGTCTTCCATCATATCCGCCGCCCCTTCCGGCACGAAGGAATCGGGCTCGGGGGTCTCGAAGGACAGGTCGAAGAGGAATTTTTGTGCGGTCGCCACGGGGTCGCTTTTCCTTAGTACACCAACTCGTCTTCGCCCTTGTTGTCGGCGATGACGATGTCACCCTTGGCGGCCAGCTCCTTGGCCATGCTCACCACGTACATCTGGGCCTCGTCCACGTCACGCAAGCGCACCGGCCCCATGGCCTGCATGTCCTCGCGCATCATCTTGGCGGCCCGTTCGGACATATTGCCGAAGAACAGCTCGCGCAGGGCTTCCGAGCCACCCTTCAGGGCAATGGCCAGACGCTCCTTCTCGGCGGCGCCCAAGAGCACCTGAACGGCGCCCGGATCCAATTCGCCCAGATCCTCGAAGGTGAACATGAGGGCCTTGATCCGCTCCGCCGAATCCCGGTTGCGCTCCTCCAGGGAATCCAGGAAGCGGGCTTCCAGGGTGCGGTCGAGATAATTGAAGATCTCGGCCATCATCTCGTGGGAATCCCGGCGGCTGGTCTTGGCCAGGTTGGACATGAACTCGTTGCGCAGGGTGCGCTCCACGTCGTCGAGCACTTCCTTTTGCACCGCCTCCATGCGCAGCATGCGCATGATCACTTCCATGGCGAAGGGCTCGGGCAGGACGCTGAGCACCCGCGACGCGTGCTCGGCCTTGATCTTGGACAGCACCACCGCCACGGTCTGGGGGTATTCGTTCTTCAGATAGTTGGCCAGGACCTGCTCGTTCACGTTGGCCAGCTTGTCCCACATGGTGCGCCCGGCGGGCCCGCGGATCTCTTCCATGATGCCGCTGACCTTTTCCGGGTCCAGCACCTTGAGAAGCAGTCGTTCGGTGGAATCGAAATTGCCCACGACCGAGCCGGTGCTGGAGATCTGGTCGGCGAACTCGACCAGCAACTGCTCGATCAGTTCCGAATTGACCGACCCCAGGCTGGCCATGGACTGGGACAGTTCGCGAATCTCGTCCTCTTCCATCAAGGAGAACAACTGGGTCGCGTTTTCCTCGCCGATGGCCATCATCAGCAAGGCGGCCTTTTCCGGGCCCGACATGACCCTTAGATCTTCACGCATGACGGTTTGTTCCTCGTTATCGCGCCGTTCTCAGGGACGGCGCGCCATGGGGTGACCGGACAAGAGGCATGAGCGGGCTGTGCCTCAGCCATTCTGGTAGAGCCAGCTGCGGATGATCGCCACGGCCTCTTCGGGGTGTTTTTGAATGATCTCGCCGATTTTGCGGATGGAGGAGGCCCGGACCCGGCCCTCGACCTGGTTGACGTCGATCATGTGCTCGATTTCGCTCATGGTGTTGCCGCCGCCGGAAAGCTGGGGCGTGCCGCCGTCCTCGCCGATGCCCATGGCCCGCTCCCGGCTGCTCGCCGGCCCGGCCAGAGCCGCCTGGGCCACCGTGCCGTCGGAGAGCAGGGACTGGCCGGCCGGCTCGGCGTCCTCACCCAGGGGCGTGCTGAGGATTTTCATCACCAAGGGGCGCGCCACGAACATGATCACCAAGAAGGCCAGCAGACCCAGGACCAGCATTTCGGCGGCTTGGAAAACGTCGTGTTTCTGCAGGCCCAGGAACAGGCTGTTGTCTTCATATTCGATCTTGGTGGGATCCACGAAGGGCAGGTTGACCACCTCGATGGTGTCCCCCCGGGCTTCGTCGATACCCACGGCGGAGCGCACCAGGGTGGCGATCTGGGCCATTTGCTCGTCGCTGCGGGCCTGGTACTGGGGCTCGCCGTTTTCCCCCGTCGTGGTGACCCCGTTGACCATCACCGCCACCGAAAGGCGGCGGACCAGCCCGGCCTCGCGGATGTGGGTCTTGGTGGTGCGGCTGATCTCGTAGTTGACGGTTTCTTCCAGGCGCGACGAGCGGCTGCCGGCGCCGCCGGCCCCTTGTTCTTGTCCGGCGTCGGGCAGGTTGTTGCCAACGGTCACCGCCCCGGCGCCGCCCTCGGTTTCGTCGGACTGTTCTTCCACAGTCTGGGTGGAGCGCACCACCTGGCCGTCGGGATCGTAGGATTCCGTGTTCTCGGTGATGCGGTCGAAATCCATCTCCGCCGCCACCTGGGCCCGCACGTTGCCCGGCCCCAGGGAGCGGGACAGAAGGTCCTCAATGGTGCGGACCATGCGGGTTTCATACTTGATGCGCAGTTCCTCGGCGTTGCTGGCCAGTTGATCCACGCCGCCTTCGCCGTCGCCGCGGGCCAGCAGGTTGCCCGTGTCGTCCACCACGGAGATGTTCTTCGGCTTCAGGCCGGGCACCGCGGCGGCCACCAAATGCTGAATGGCCCGCACTTTTTGCGGGTCCACCTGGGCCGCGTTCATCACCAAGACAATGGACGCGCTGGGCTCTTGCCTGTCCCGGGTAAACAGTTGGCGCTGGGGCAGCACCAGGTGCACCCGCGCCTGCTTGACCCGGGCGATGGATCGTATGGTACGGGACAGTTCCCCTTCCAAGGCCCGCAGGTGGTTGATGCTCTGCACGAAATTCGTGGTGCCGAGACCCTCGGAGCGGTCGAAGATTTCATAGCCGATGGAGCCGCCGCTGGGCAGTCCCTGTTCCGCCATGGCCACGCGCAGGCGGCCCACCTGCTCGGCGGCCACGTAGATCTGGCTGCCGTCCGGACTGACCTGATAGGGCTGTTTCATGCCGTCCAGATGGCTGGCGATCTGGCCGCTGTCCTGGGTGTCCAGGTCGGCATAAAGCAAGGCCATGTCCGACTCAGCCAGTCGGTTGGTCAAGAAGATGAAAAAGGAAAGAATGGCCACGGCGATGGCCGCCATGATACCGAGCCGCGCCGGGCCCAAGCCTTTTAATGTATCGAGGAAACTGTTCAAATCCGGACCGTCCTGGTGAAAAGCCGTCCTGGAAAGGGCTTGGTTGACAAATAGGCCCGCCCTGAGGGACGGACCGTGTTCTTATCGGGAAGGCTATGCGGGGTCTGGTAAATGGGCCGTTAAAAATGGGCAGGATTTGCCTAGTAGGCGGGAAAAAATTGCCGAGGCCCTTTAATCAAATTTTAGACAATTGTCGGATCGTCGGAAAAAGCAAAGGGGCGCTCGAAAATCCGGCGCCCCTGTTTTGCTCGGTTCAGTCCCTGTGGCGTGTTTTGTTTCAGTCCCCGTGGGGTCTTAATGTGTTACCAAATTTCTAAATTTAAGTTGGCCGGCGGCGGCAGGGCCGCTTGCCAAGCTACTGCAACGCTAGTTCTTGGAATTGGGATTACTGCCGCGATATTGCTGCAGTCGGGTGGTGCGCAAGCCGCGCATGCCGTGGCGGTCGATCAAGGCCTGCCACGACAAAAACTCCTCGACTGACAGGTGATAGCGCTCGCAGGCTTCTTCCAGGGTGATCAGGCCCGAGCGCACGGCAGTTACAACCTCTGCTTTGCGCCGAATCACCCATCGTTTCGTATCGGGGGGCGGAAGATCATTGATCGAGAGCGGCTTACCTGCCGGCCCGATGATCCTTTCTTGCCTACCTGGGCTTTCCGAGTACATCAATAGTGCTCCGTCACTCTAACCATAAATCGAGGCTAGAGACTAGCTATACCGCCTTTACAAAACGCTAAATCAAGGAGTTAGGTAAAATTTTAGCAAAGGCGCATAAACTAATACCCAGCATTTCGGCGGGTGCCGACCGCAAACGACGACAGGTGAGCACCGGCGGTGCCGGCCCCCGGTGCGGGCGGAGGCCGGACTGCCGTTTCCTAGATTATTCTAGTTTACCGTTTGATTCTGATGAGCTCTTCCAGCATTTCATCGGCCGTTGTGATGGATTTGGCACTGGCCGAATAAGCCCGCTGGGTCACGATCATATTGGTGAATTCGTCCGCCAGATCCACGGTCGAGCTTTCCAGGGTGGAGGAGGAGACCAAACCCGCGCCGCCGGTGGTGGCCAGGTTGAGCTGGAAGTTGCCCGATTCATCGGTCTGCTGAAAGGCGTTACCCGATAGTTGGTTAAGGCCGTTGGGATTGTTGAACATACCCAGGGGCAGTTTATAGATATCCTGGTTCTGACCATTGTCGAATAGGGCGGTAACGGTGCCTTCCTCGTTGATGGAAACACCGGTGAAGACGCCGAAGCGCACGCCGTCCTGGTCAAGGTTGGATATGGAAAAATCGCCCGCGAACTGGGTCAGGCCGTCGGTCAGGCCGGCCGTGCCCAGATCCAAGGTGAGGGGAGAATCCGCCGCCCCCGTGGTCCAGGCGGTGATGGCAAATGGGGTATTGGTGGTGATGCTGAGTGGAGAGCCGTCGGTATCGAAGACGACCGTGCCATCGCCCGCCGACGTGCCGGTGGCCACACCACTGGAAACCGGATCTGCGGAAGCGTAATCCCAGGTGTTGAGCGCCGTCTTGGTGAAGACAATGTCCAAATCGTGGGGATTGCCCAGGGAATCGAAGACTTGCATGGTGACGGTTTCCGAGTCACCCACGGCGGCGGTGGACGGCAGGTTCACGTCCAAAAACAGGTTGGCGGTCGCTTGGGCGCTGCCGGACAGATTGGCCACGTTCACCGTTTCCAGGTTCGTAAAGGTACTGGCGCTGGTGGGCGGATCAACCACGTCGTTCATATTGTAGCCCTGCAGATAGTACCCGGCCGCATTGACCAGGTCGCCAGAGGTATTCGAGCGCGGTCTTCGAGGGATGCCAGTCCCACCAACCGTT
>JANQKX010000348.1 GCA_028280915.1 Kiloniellaceae bacterium | reverse complement strand
AGGTTGGGGAAACCAGCATGCCGGGCTCGCAGATGGCGCTCAAGATCTGATGGATCTCCAAGCCCGAGCCGTTGGAACTGCCGAACACCGTGGCCACCTGGTCCGGCGGCAACCGGGATTGCTGCAGGGCTTCCTGGGCCACGTTGAGCGCCAGGCGCACCGTGGCGCCGCTGCGCCGGCGCTCCCGGCCCGACAGGATCTCGGGCGCCGGCAGCGCCAGATCGGTTTTTTCATAAGGCTGCTCCCCGCGAAGGACCGCTGCCGTGGCGGGCCAGCCGGACAAGCCGGGGGCCAGGACGCCAATCCCTGAGACAAAAACCCGGGTCATGGCGCGCGCCCCAGCACCAGGCTGCAATTGTTGCCGCCGAAGCCGAAGGAATTGGTCAAGACCCGGGAAAGGGGCCGCGCCACGGTCTCGGCCTGCACCGCGCATCTGAAGTCGGGATCAACCTCGTTCATGTTGAGGGTGCCGGGCACCAGACCATGTTCCAGGCACAAACAGGAGATCACCACTTCGGTGATGCCGGCGGCCCCCAGGGCATGACCGGTCCAGCCCTTAGTGGAACTGGTCGGGGTCCGGCCGCCGAAAATACCATGGATGGCCAAGTCCTCGACCCGGTCGTTGACCGTGCTGCCGGTGCCATGAAGGTTGATGTAGTCGATGGCGCCGGGCGCCAGGCCGGCATTCGCCAGGGCGGCCTGCATGGCCAAGGACGCGCCCTTGCCTTCCGGATGGGGCGAGGACATGTGATAGGCGTCGCTGCTTTCGCCATAGCCCAGCAAGGCGATCTGGCTCCGCTCGTCGGTCGGATCGGCCTGGGGCTCGATGAGGGCAAAGCCGGCGGCCTCGCTGATAGAAATGCCCGAACGCCGGGCGTCATTGGGCCGGCAGGGGCCGCGGGACAGCAGCTCCAGGGCGTTAAAGCCGCGAATGGTCAAATGGCACAGGCTGTCGACGCCGCCCACCACGACCGCGTCGCAAAGTCCGGCGGCCATCCATTGCAGGGCATCGGCAAAAACCTTGTTACTGGAAGCACAGGCCGCCGAGACGGTCATCGCCGGACCGGACAAACCCAGATAGGCGGACACAAAGCGGGGAAGGGAGAAAAAATCGTGGGTGTGATCGAAATTGAAGCTCTCCGGCAAGGGAGAGGTCGGCGTCGCCCGCTCCAGGTAGGCCTTTTCCCCCTCGCCCACGCCGGAGGTGCTGGTTCCCATGATGACCCCGATGCGGTCGGGGCCGTAGCGGGCCTTGGCCGCCTCGACCCGCTCGGCAAAGCCGTCGCAATTCAGCGCCAGCTTGGCCAAGCGATTGTTGCGGCAATCATAGCTCTGAAAGGGTTCTTCCAGGGGGCTTTCCTCAACCCCGGCGACCCGGCCGATATAAGTATCCAAGGGGCTGCCGCCGAAATCATAAGGGCGCAGGCCGGAGCGGCCTCGCACAAGGGCATCCAAGGTGGCTTGCAGGCCCCGGCCACAGGCATTGACGGTGGTGTAATGGGTCAGGATGGCGGAGGAAGTCATGAAACGGAGCGGGCCGGCGGCGCGGCGAAAAGATAGGCAAACACAAGAGATAATGCCGCGCCAAGGGAGACGGTTGCGCCAATGCTGTGCAAAACCGGTATCTGAGAAAAAGCCAAGATCGCAAAAACCGTAACGGACGTCATCGCACAAAAAACGTTGGCCCGAAGGGTGCGCAGAACATCATCCGGCGACTCCTCTTGCCGATTGAAAAACAAGGAATAGTCCAATCCCACGCCCATGACCAGGAGCATGGACAATAAATGGAATAGGGAAAAGGCGGTTCCCATGAGGGATAAAATAGCCGCGGTGAGCAGCAAGGAAAGACCGATGGGCAAAATCACCGCGGCCACCCGCCGCCCCGACCGCAGGGCCACCAGCAAGACCACCAGGCCCAAAAGGCCCCCGAGCCCTAACCAAAGGGCGGCTTCCCGGCGATAGCCGGCGACCACTGTTTCCGAGGCGGCCTTGAGATCCCAAAAGGCCAGCGCGGGATTGTTTTCGGCACGGACCAGCGCCGCTAGTTTCTCCGGGGCTTTCAGGCCCAGAGGCACGATCAAGCCGATCCAGTCCTCCCCTTGCTGAAACAACAGGGCCTTGAGCTGGCCATCCAAGCCGGTGCCCTCAAAGTCCCCGGGCGTGACGGCCAAGCCGTCTTTGCTTGCGATCACAGATGCTACAAAGGGTTCAAAGATCGCCGGATCAAAGGGCAGGCCTTCGCTGGCCGCCGCCAGGTTCCGGCGGAGCGCTGGCGCGTCCGGCAGGATCTCCTGCCGGGCCGCCTGGGCGGCGTCGCTGGGCAGAAAAGCGGCGGCTGTTTGAAAACCCGCCGCGTCGCCGGCCTCAACCAGGCTGTCCAGGCGGGGCAGGAAGGCCTCGCTTTGCTGCAAAACCGATTCCATTGTGGGCTGGCGAATGACGACGAGGTAGCGCACGTCCGCAGCCCCCATTTCCCGGCGCAGATCCCGATCCACCGCCCGCGCCGCCGGCGGGGTGGGGCTGAGATTGCGCAGATCCCCCTCCCACAGTGCCGGACCTTGGGTCCAGAGGTAGGGGACGGCCAGGACCGCGATGGCGATGACGGCAAGTCGGCCTTGGCGGCGCCAGCGATCCGGCAATCCGATACGCGACCAAGCGCCGATGGGCGGCGCCACGGCTTCGGGTATGAGGCGGGGCAGCAGCCAACGGGTCGCGATGAAAGCGACAACCAATCCCGAAATGGCAAAGACGCCCAACTGGGCCAAGCCCCGAAAGGACGACAGGGTCATGGGCAAAAAAGCCACCACCGTGGTAGCCATGCCCAAGAACAGGGTTTGCCAAACCCCTTGGATCGCGGTGGGCAAACCCGTCGGCGCGCGGCTATGGCTCATCAAATGGAGGGGATAGACGATGGCAATGCCGATCAGGACGCCGCCGAAGGCCAAGGTGATACCATGGATTTCGCCAAAACCCAGTCGGACAGCGACCATACCGACGGCGACGCCCAACCCCAGGGGCAGGGCAACAATCAACAGCAGGGCGATGGAGCGAAAGGCCAAGAGCAAGAGAACGGCAACCGCGATGGAGGAAGCGACCGTCAGAAGCTGCATTTCCGCCCGGATCAGCTCGCTGGTGCGCACGGCAAAAACACTGGGGCCGGTGATGGTCAAGGTAACGTCACGGGCGCTGTTGCCCAGGCCCTCTACGGCTTCGGCAAAGGCCGTCTCGATGGTCTCAACCGCGTGGGATTGGCGGGTCAGATCCACCTCGCCGGCGGCAAGGCGGACGGTCAGCCAGGCCTTGTCGCCGGCCTCGGACATCCACAGGCCGCCCAAGCCCGCGCGGGGGCCCGCGTCGGACCAAGCGGCCATGACCTGGTCCAGGCGGGAGGTGGGATCAGCGGCGAACAGCTCTTTCCGGGCTGCGCCGATTGAGGTGGTCAGATCCGCGAGCCCGGTTTCCAGCGCGTCCCGCAGCCCCGTGACAGTGAACATCTCCGGGGTCACCGGCGGGTTCAAGAGGTAGCGCTTGTCGAACAGGGCGCCCAAGGACTCCCGGCCGGTGGTCACGGTCCCGTTGGTGACAAAATCGAAGCGGCCGCTCTCGATCAGCCGCTTGGCCAGATCGTTGCTCAAAGCCACCAAGTCGCCCGTCGGCGCCTCCGCCAACGCGATCAGGATGACCCCGGCGGCGGGGCCTTGTTGCAACTGGCCCATGAGCAGTTCCGTGTCGCTGGAAGCGTCATCGGGAAAAATAAAGCTCAAGTCGGTGCGTACGGGGACCCAACGGGCCAAGGCCGCAAAAATCACCGCCAAGATCACAAACAAGGCCAGGAGTCTCAAAAGGGAACGGCGGGTCATGGGGCCGGCTAGTTCAGGGACTGAAAGGTGATGCGGGTTCGGTCCCCGGCGGCCTCAAAAATCTCCAGGCTTTGCACCTGCCCCGCCACACCCGTCAGCTCCATGTGGGCAATTTCCGCGCGGACCGGGCCACTCAGCGGCTCCAGCCGCAAGGACCAATTCTCCGCCGTGCCGCTGGGGGTGACCTGAAAGGCGTCGCTCAGCACCGCTTGATTGCCGGCGAGCAGCCCCCGCAGGGCCGTGGCCATGGCCTGAAGGGCGGGATAGTCCGCCAAGCGGACACGGATGGACGGATCCGTGGGCAGGGTTCGGAGGGAGAGCAGGTCCCCCTCGATCTCCATGATTTCCTTTTTCGGCCGCAGCACGACCCGCTCCAGGCGATCCGGCGGGTCGAAGGCCAATTCACCGCTGAGCCGCAGGGGCTCCGTCAGGAACGACAGGTGCCTTTCCTCCGCGAAAGCGACCCGCCGCGGGCTGTCCTGGCTCACCAAATCCAAGATCTTCATAAGGGTGATGTCATCGTCTGCCGTCGCGCTCAAGGGAACCACCGCACCCAGACCGAGGGCCAGCGCGAGCATCAAGACGAGCATGCGCCGCGGGCATTTATGACTGGCGATCGTCACGGCCCCAAAAGTCGTAAAAATTGAACCAGTTGTAGGGTGCCCGGCGGCAGAAGTGTTCCATCATGTCGGCGTATCGATCGATCCAAATCTGCAGATCCTGATCGCGGCTTTTTCGGTCGAGCACCACCTGATCGGCAAAGGATTGAAAATGCACCTCATAGCGGTTGCCGCCCATGTAGAGACCGCAAAAAAATATAATCGGGATCTTCAAGGCGCTGGCAAGCATAAAGGGCCCGATCGGGAGGGCCGCCTCCGCGCCCAACATTTTTGTCCTCATGGTTTTATCACCGGTCACCGTGCGGTCCCCTAGAAGACCGACGAGGCCGCCGTCGTCCACATGATCCTTGGCCAGCATCATGGTTTGGCGCGTGCCCAGGGGTATCACCTGCCGGGCCAGGTCCGGATTCAAGGCCGTCAGGATGGATAAAATCTGCTGGGAGTTTTGCGGATACATGAGGATCTTCAAAGGCAGCTGGCGGTCAAAAGTCCCCATGGCGCGCAGCACCTCGAAACTTCCCAGATGGCAGCCCAGCAGCAAGCACCCCTCGCCTTTGTCCAACTGGGCGTCGATCACCTCCTGCCCGTGCACGCTCACTTCAAAGAGGTCCAAGCGGCCTTTGAGGAAAAACACCCGGTCCAGAATCACCTGGGAGAAAGTCAGGATATGCCAAAAAACCTGGCCATGGCCGGCCGGGCGCCCCAGGACCCGTTGCAGATAACCGCGCGAGGCCCGCCGTGCCGCCTTGCCGGTCAGCAGAAAATAAAACGAAATGGGATAGAGCAGGAAACGCCCCGCCGGCCGCCCCATGGTGAGGCTGAGCCAGGCGATAAAGCGGGTCAGCGCCTTGCTGCCCCGCTCCGGTTGGGCGCGCCAATCGGACATGGACTAGGCCTCGGCCGGGCGGGCCGGCCCAGCGGGACCGCCGTCTGCCAAGTCAGGCCCCCACTCCATAATGGCCGTCATCACGGTGGCCTCGGCGCTGCGGCAGGTTACCGCGACCAACTCCCCATCCTTGGGCTCCATCTCGATCACCAGAGGGGTGTTGGGCGCGAGAGGTGCGGTGAAGCGCGCCTTGAGCACCCGAGTGATCCGGCCCCCCATGCGTTCCGCGACGAAAGCGCCGGCCAAATCCAGAATGACCGCTCCGGGCACGATGGGGTTACCGGGGAAATGCCCCGTCAGGGCGGGGTGATCTGCCGGAATTTGGATCGTCGTCGTGGCGATCATGACGCGCTCCCGGATAGGCGGGCCCAGAGTTCCGCCAGCGCCGCTTGGGGAATCTTGCCCGTGGCCGACCGGGGCAAGGCATCCACAAAAAAGAGCCGGCGGGGCAAAAAGGCGGGATCCACTTTTTCCTTCAGAGCGGCTCTGATTTTTTCTTC
>JANQKX010000573.1 GCA_028280915.1 Kiloniellaceae bacterium | reverse complement strand
GGACATCGGCCAGGTGGGCGAGATTTTTTCCAGCCAGCAGGTCATGCAGCAGCTGACCGGCAGCGCGGCCATCGGCCACACCCGCTATGCCACCACCGGCGAAGGGGCCCTGCGCAACGTGCAGCCGCTCTTTGCCGATCTGGAATCGGGCGGCTTTGCCCTTGCTCATAACGGCAACCTGACCAATGCTCGCCAGCTGCGTCAGGCCTTGGTGCGAAACGGCTCGATCTTCCAATCCACCTCCGACACGGAGGTGTTTTTGCATCTGACGGCCACCTCGCGCAAAGGCAACCTGGTCGACCGCATGGTGGATGCCTTGCGCCAGGTGGAAGGGGCCTATTCCATCGTCGCCCTGACGGAAAGCTGCGTCATCGGCGTGCGGGACCCGCTGGGAGTGCGCCCCTTGGTGATCGGCCGGCTGGACGGCGGCACCTTTATTCTCAGCTCGGAAACCTGTGCCCTGGACATCATCGGCGCCAGCTTCGTGCGCGACGTGGAGCCGGGCGAGATGGTGGTCCTGGACGACTCGGGGATACACTCCCTGCGGCCCTTTGCTCCGGCGGCCGGCCGCATGTGTATTTTCGAATACATTTACTTCGCCCGTCCCGATTCGGTGATGGAGGGCAAAAGCATCTACGAGGCCCGCAAGAGCATCGGCAGCGAGTTGGCCCGCGAGAGCCACGTGGCCGCCGACGTGGTCATTCCGGTCCCCGATTCAGGGGTGCCGGCCGCCATCGGCTATGCGGAAGCCGCGGGCATTCCCTTTGATTTGGGCATCATCCGCAATCACTATGTGGGCCGAACCTTTATCGAGCCGGGACAACAGATCCGCAATCTGGGCGTCAAGCTCAAACACAACGCCAACAACATCTGTATCGACGGCAAGCGGGTGGTTTTGGTGGACGATTCCATCGTGCGCGGCACCACGTCGATCAAAATCGTGGAGATGGTCCGCGCCGCCGGTGCCCAGGAAGTCCACATGCGCATCGCCGCGCCGCCGACCACTCATCCCTGTTTTTACGGCATCGACACGCCCGAGAAATCCGAGCTGCTGGCCTCCCGGCTGGACACGGAGGCCATGGCAGAGCACATCGGCGTGAATACCCTATCCTTCATCTCCATGCACGGGCTCTATCGTGCCATGGGCGAACCGGGGCGCAACGACGTGGCGCCGCAGTTCTGCGACGCCTGCTTTACCGGCGACTATCCCATCTCACTGACCGATTTCGAGGAAGGCGGCGCGTCCGATCAACTGTCCCTCCTGGCCGAGTTGGCCTAGGACGGATCGGTACCGGAGCCCAAGGCACCCATGATCTCGCGTGTCTTTCAGGGACTTCTGGCCTTCGGCGGGGGCAGCGTCACGTCCCAGTTTCCCGAGTTCTACCAGCAGTATACCCAACGGCTGGGCGGCCATCTGGATCAGGCCAGGCTGCGGCTGGCCGAAATCTCGGTCGATGCGCAAACCATGGGCCTCAGCGTGGAGGCCTATATCCAGACCTTTTTGGACAGCGACCCCCATCGCCTGGAAGGCCAGCGCATGCAAGAAAGCTTCGTCACGGTGGACCGGCTGGCCCAGGCGGAACAGGCGTTGAAAAGCGCCACGATCCTGGAACAGCCGGGCGTCTTCGCCGCCCATTTCGACCCCACCTTGGCCCAGGCGGTCGGCGAGGCCTTCAAGCCGGCCCTGCCCTTGACCATGGCGGGAATTATCTACGCCCTGACGGGCGGCGCCATCGCCCTGCTGCTTTGGCAGCTCGGCCGCCTGGCATTGCGCCATCGATCGGTTGAGAAGGTTGAGACATGAGTATTGAAGGAACGGGCGCCCTGAACGGACGCATCGCCTTGATCACGGGAGCGTCACGGGGCATCGGCCGGGCCGTCGCCGCGCGCTTCGCGCAAGAAGGCGCCCAGTTGATCCTGCTGGCCCGCACGGTGGGTGCCTTGGAGGAACTGGACGACCAGATTCGCGCCGCCGGCGGGTGCGCGCCGGTTTTGGTTCCCCACGACCTGCGCAAGCAAGAGGAACTGGACCAGCTCGGGGCGTCGTTGCATCAACGCTTCGGGAAATTGGATATCCTGGTGGGAAACGCGGGGGAGTTGGGGGCGCTCTCTCCGGTGGGGCATATCGCTCCAAAAACCTGGGATCAGGTGATGTCCGTCAACCTGAACGCCAACTACCGCTTGATTCGTAGCCTGGATCCCCTGTTGCGTTTGTCCGACGCGGGACGGGCCATCTTCGTGACCGCCGAAGCCGGTCATCTGCCGCAAGCCTATTGGGGGGCTTACGCGGTCGCGAAAGCCGGCCTTGAGATGCTGGTGCGCTGTTATGCGGCCGAGCTTCAAAAGACCCAGGTCCGCGCCAATTTGATCTGCCCGTTCCCCAGTGCCACGAACCTCAGGGCCAAGGCCTTTCCCGGTGAGGACCCGAAGAAACTGAAAGCGCCGGAAGAACTCACCCAGGTTTTTGTGGATCTGGCCGGGCCGGGCTGTCAAGAAAACGGTGCGATTGTCCCCGCATAAGCAATCACTGATTTATTTGGGGGTATTTGGGACTAGCCAGTCCAAAAGGCAGAATTGCGGTCGTTTTCCTATATATTGGAGCGGATTCACAACTCCTGAACGTCACCATACACCAACTATGGCGTTTAAAGTGTACTAGAAGAATCCGTTTCAATCTTGTATGATGAATTTGAATTGAACGATCTTTCAATTCAAATCAAAAAATGCACTGACGGATCCTTTGTGATCCCAAGGAACTGAGGAGCATAAATTGGCAAGAATAAGAAATGTAAGGGGGCCAGATCCCATTGACCTGCATGTGGGAACGCAGGTGCGGGCTCGCCGTGTCCTCTTGGGGCTGAGTCAGGAAAAACTGGCGGAAGGCTTAGGCATCACCTTTCAACAGGTGCAAAAGTACGAGAGGGGATCAAACCGCATCAGCGCGAGCCGGCTTTACAACATGGCCCGCCTTTTGGATGTGCCGATCACCTACTTTTTCGAAGGTATGGATAGCGAAAAGACTCCGGGCTTCAAAGAGGCCTTCACCTTGTCTCAGCAAGAGCCAGGGCACGAGTTTCCCGAGGACGTCATGCTCCGGAAAGAGACCTTGAGCCTTTTGCGCTACTACTATTCCATTGATGATGATCACCTGCGTCAACGGTTCACCGAGCTGTTGAAGGGTGTCAACAAGTCTGATGTGTTTGCTCCCTGATCCGGTGCCCACCCCCAGGAAGTGATACCTTGTTAGGCGTTGATTTCGCCGGGCCTCGTCAAGCGGTCTTTTTGTCGTAAGGGTTCTTGCCCTTGCGCAGCGAGATCCGTATGGGAATGCCCGGCAAATCGAAGTCATCCCTTAGCGCGTTTTCCAAGTACCGTAGATAGGACCCCGGCACTCCATCGGGCCGCGAGCAAAATATGGCAAAGCTCGGCGGTCGGGTTTTGGGCTGGGTGATGTACTTCAGGCGGATGCGTCGACCACCCGGCGCCGGTGGCGGATGGGCTTGGGTCACCATGTCCAGCCAGTCGTTGAGCCGTGCCGTGGGCAAGCGCCGGTTCCACAACCCGTAAATCCTCAAGACCGCGTCCATCAACCGCTCCGTATTGCGACCCTGCAGCGCGGAGAGCGTAATCACCGGGATGCCGCGGGTTTGCGGCAAAGAGCGGGTCAAGCGGTCCTGCAAGCTTTGCAGAGTGGCCGCCCGATCGTCGCAGATATCCCACTTGTTGAGGCCGATCACCAGGGCGCGGCCCTCCTGGATCACCTTTTCGGCGATGGTGAGATCCTGTTTTTCCATGGCCAACTGGGCATCCAGCAGCAGCACCACCACCTGGGCGAAGCGCACGCTGCGCAGGGTATCGGCGCCCGACAGCTTTTCCACCTTGTCCGTCACCCGCGCCCGGCGGCGCAGGCCGGCGGTATCCACCAGTCGGATGGGCCGGTCCTTATAGGACCAGTCCAGGGCAATGGCGTCCCGCGTGATCCCCGCCTCGGGGCCCGTGAGCATGCGGTCGCTGCCCACTAGCTGATTGACCAGGGTCGATTTGCCCACATTGGGCCGGCCCACGATGGCGAGCTGGATCACCCGCTCTTCATCATCTGCTTCCGAACCGAGCTCGGCCTCGTCCTCTAGATCGTCGGGCCCCGCTCCCTCATCGCCCGTGCCCAGCTTGGCTTGGGCGTGATCCTCAATGGTCAAAAACAGATCCACCAAACCGAGTCCATGTTCGGCCGAGAGGGGAATGGCCTCGCCGAAGCCCAGGGCATAGGCTTCGATCACCCCGCTATCGGCGGCACGGCCTTCCGCCTTGTTGGCCAGGGCCACCACGGCCATGCCGCTACGCCTGAGCCATTGGGCAAAATGTTCGTCGACCGGCGTCACACCGGCCCGGGCATCGATCATGAACAAAACCAGGTCGGATTCCTGAACGGCCAGTTCGGTCTGGCGCCGCATGCGCGCTTCAAGACTCTCATCGAAGACTTCTTCCAGACCCGCCGTGTCGATGACCCGATAACTGTTGTCCCCGATCTCGAAGTTGCCCTCGCGGCGATCCCGGGTCACCCCGGGGGCATCATCCACGAGCGCCACGCGCTGCCGCACCAGCCGATTGAACAGGGTGGACTTGCCCACATTGGGCCGGCCCACGATGGCGACCGTAAAGGGAGCTTTCGAGGTAGCTCGGGAAGAGGCTCGGGATGAGGCTCGGGGCATGGCAGTTTTCAAAAGCGAAAGGGCGCGCGGATCACCGCAGGGCCGTTAAGGTTCCATCTTCCGTCAGGAAAAACAACATTCCATTGGCGACGACGGGTGTGACGGAAACCCCATTTGAAAGCTCGATGGAGCCCAGCTCCTCGCCGGTGAAGGGGGAGACGGAGACGACCTGCCCGTGGGAGCCGCCCACGATCAAGCGGTCCCCGGCCAGGACCGGTCCGGTCCACAACAAGGCATCGTCCTGGGCTTCCACATCCTCATAGCGCTGCAGGGCGTGAACCCAGCGAATACGACCGTCGTCCCGGCGCACGCACACCAGCTGAGCGTCATTCGTCACCACGAAGATATAGTCGCCCGCCACCCAGGGCATCTGCACGCCACCCAGATCGATGTCCCAGGCCCGAATACCCTGGCGCAGATCGATCGCCACCATGCGGCCCGCGTGACTGATGGCAAAGACCGCGCCCCGGTCGATCACCGGCAGGCCGCGGACTTGGGCGATATCGGCCAGGGGATCGAAACGAATGGCCGACTTCAGGCTTTCATCCCACAGCACCCGGCCGTTTTCCGTGAGGAAGGCCAGGAGCTGCCCGGACGAATAGGGCACCACCGCCATGTCCTCGAAAATGGCCGGGGCCGCGGTGCCCAGATAACTGGCAATCTCCTCCAGCCCCACGTGATTCCACAGCCGGCTGCCATCCAGGGTCGACAGCACCACCAACTGATTGTCCAGGGTGATCACGAAGAGCCGCCCCTCGTGCACGCCGGGGCCGCCGTGGACCGGGCCGGGCACGTCGGACACCCAAAGGATCTCGCCGCTGGCCGCGTCCAGGGCAAAAACCTGGGCAAAACCCGTGGTCACGAACAAGCGGCCGTTTTCGTAGGCGATGCCACCGCCAAAAAAGCCGTCATCATCGGTTTCGTCTTCCAGATCCCGCCGCCACAGCTGGGTGCCGTTCTGAGCGTCAAACGCGGTGATGATGGAAACCGCGTCCATGGTGAAGACCACGCCATCGACCACCAGGGGCTGGGCCAGGAGCTTCTGGTCGTCGTCGGAGCCCTCCCCCACGTCCTGGCGCCACACGATCTCCGGATCGGCACCAAGCGCCAGGTGATAGGGGGTGTGAGATGCATTACCCCCGGGCTGGCTCCACGACGGATTGAGTTGGGGCAGCGGCAGGATCACTTCCGTATTGGCGATCAGGGGGTCGGCCTCGATCCCGCTGTCCAGGGTCATCACGTCAATGCGCTTGCCGGGCAGCGGCGGATCATCATCGCTCTCGCCCAGGTAGGGCAGACTGTCGCAAGCGGCAACGGCGAGGGAGAGCACCAGGACCGCGAGAATCGACTTGCCGGACCTTCCTTGACGCCAATCCGGCCCCGTTACCGG
>JANQKX010000563.1 GCA_028280915.1 Kiloniellaceae bacterium | reverse complement strand
GGCATGCGGGTCAGGGCGCCCAGGCCCACCGTCAGCCCGCCGCCCAGACCCGCCTCATGGGCCAAAGCCGCCGCCGCCGGATCATGCACCACGCCAAGCACGGCCTTTTCCCCATCCGCCCGCAGCAGGGCGGCCAGAAGGCCAACCGTGTCGGAGGTCGCGCCGGCCCCCGGATTGTCCTGTGCGTCGGCAAGGACAACAGGTTTGCCGCCTCGCGCCAAGTTTCCGGCCTGGGCCACGGCCTCTTCCGGTGACAGCAGATGGTCCTTGAAGCGTTCCTCGGCACGCAAAACATCGTCGTACAGCCGGTCGGCGGCCCGCTCGACAGCGGCGGCGTTGTCGCCATAGACCACCAGCCCCGGCCCCGCGTCACGGATGTCGGCCGGGGGAAAGCCGGCGGCAAAATCGGCGCTACAGACTCCTTCGCCACAGAGGTCGTCCAGCCCGCCGTACAGCTCCCGGCAGGGGCTCTGCCCCGTGTACTGGGCGGTGAGCGGCACCAGGAACGACGGCTTGCGCAGTGCCTTGGCGCTGACCCGGCCCGCCATCACCGCGCGCAAGAGGTCATAGGCCCGCGCCCCGGTCTCGGCCATGTCCAGATGGGGATAGGTACGGAAAATGGTCATGCCGTCGCTGAGCGCGACCATGTCCTCGGTCAGGTTGGCGTGCAGATCCAGGCTGATCACCAGCGGGACGCCCTTGCCGATCATCTGACGCAACTGCGCCAGCAGCGCCCCCTCGCCGTCCTCCAGGTGTTCGCAGACCATGGCCCCATGCAGGTCCAGGTAAACCGCGTCCAGCGGCCCGGCCGCCGCCAGATCTTCGGCGAACATGCCGGCAATGCGCTCGAAGGCATCGCGGGTCACGAAGGAACTGGGTTCGGCGCTACACCACAGCAAGGGCACCATGTCGTCCCGGGCGGCCTGGGATTTTTCCATGAACCCGCTGATCGGGATATTGCGGCCGGCCATGGTGGGGATGACCCCATCTCCCCGGGTCAGGGCGGGCCAGGCATCGGGCATGCGGAAGGCCTCGAAATCCGCCCGGTGGGGCGCAAAGGTATTGGTTTCGTGCTGAAAGCCCCCAATAGCCACTCTCATGTCCCTCTCCCCTTCTTCGATGCGGGTGGATTGACGGCAAGTTTTTGGTCCCGCCGACCATGATCGCCGTCAAGCCGGCGTCCCCGGTCTTTCGATCACAGATATCTGATTGACGCCCCCTCAGGCAAGCGCGTAAAGGGGAACCACGCGGGGTAAAACACTGATTGATCAGGGAGTCCGTCAAGTGGAAAAGCTGGATGTGGCGGTCATCGGCGCCGGCGTGATCGGTCTGGCCGTCGCGCGGCAGCTGGCCCTAAGCGGGCGCGAGGTGGTGATCCTGGAGCGCCAGGACGCCTTCGGCACGGAAACCTCCTCACGCAATTCGGAGGTCATTCACGCCGGCATCTATTACCCAACAGGCAGCCTGAAGGCGCGGTTCTGCGTGGCCGGTCGGCGGGCGCTCTATGACTACTGCCGAAACCACGGCGTGGCCCATGCCCGCTGCGGCAAACTGATCGCGGCGGTCACGGCGGAGGAGGAAACAGGCCTGGCCGCCCTCAAGGCCCGGGCCGAGGCCAACGGCGTCACCTCCTTGCGACATCTCACCGGCGCTCAAGCACGGGCCTTGGAGCCGGAGCTCAACTGCGCAGCAGCACTCTTGTCGCCGGAAACCGGGATCGTGGACAGCCACGGCCTCATGCTCGCCTACCTGGGGGACGGAGAGGACCATGGCGCCGCCATCGCCTACAACAGCCCGGTGGAAAGGGGCAAAATCCGCGAGGACGGTATCGAGCTGGCGGTCGGCGGCCCTGCCTCCTTGCGGCTGCTCTGCAAAACGGTCATCAATTGCGCCGGCCTCTGGGCCACGGAAACCGCCGCGGCCCTCGACGGCTTTCCGCGGGAAAAGGTGCCGCCACTCTATTACGCCAAAGGCTCTTATTTTAGCTATCAAGGCAAAAACCCCTTCAGCCATCTGATCTACCCCATGCCGCCGAAGGGTTTTCTGGGCGTGCACGGCACCATGGATCTGGCCGGACAATTGCGCTTCGGGCCGGATCTGGAATGGGTCGATCACCTGGACTACGATGTGGACCCGGCACGGGGGGCGGGGATCTATGGGTCGGTGCGACAATATTGGCCGGGCCTGCCCGATGACAGCCTCATTCCGGCCTATGCGGGCATCCGGCCCAAACTGCACGGTCCCCATCAGGGCGCGGGGGTCGGCCGGAAACAAAAGGGTAGCGCGGACTTCGCCGATTTCCAAATTCAAGACGCCCGGGATCACGGCTGCCCCGGCCTGGTCAACCTCTTCGGCATTGAATCTCCCGGATTGACCTCGTCGCTCGCCATCGCGGAAGCCGTTGCCGAACGTCTGGGCCTGTGAACGGTCTTTTTTGATATCCATCCGGTGGCGGCAAAGTGACCGGGGCGCTTCGCACCTCCCCATCCAGTCATCGCGGCACTTTCACGAAAAGTTTTTCATGAGAAAAGCCGTCTTATTTTCAGACGGTTAAGAATTCAATTTGAGAACTTAACGATTTGTTAACTGCGGACTTCGAGTTTTATTACCATATCGTAGAAGAATTAAACCGAGGACAGAATGGTGAAGCGCCTTGTCGTCACTGTTTTAGCGGGATTATTTGCCACGGCTTGTGCCGAGCCGCCGCCCAGCGTGGACAAGCGCGCCGTTTTAAGCCACACCCTGGCCACCTCCGCGCAGGTCTTCACCCAGCGGGAAGGCGGCGTTCAGCGGGCCGGTTCGGCGGTGGTCTTGTCCTCGGGCCGCATGGACGGCCAGGCGCTCTTCCTCACCACGGCCCATACCCTGCAGCCGCCGGTCGAACAGAAGGTCTCGGTGGTGGTCTCGCCCCAGAACACCCGGGTGCCGGCACAGATCGTCGCCATTGATCCCGAGCGGGATCTGGCCCTGCTGTCGGCGGACCTGGTGGCCCAGGACCAGGTGGACCTGGCCGCGGGGGCCGAGTTGGCGGACGAGGTTTTCGTGGTGGCCTTTCCCTGGGGCCGCAGCCGGACCGTGGTCAACGGCGCGGTCAGCCAGATCAGCCAAAAGGAAAGCCTGGAGGATCTGCTGCCCATCTGGGGCCCGGTCAGCCTGATCGACGCTTCAGTCAGCTACGGCATGAGCGGCGGCGGGGTCTACGAGAGAAAGACCGGCAAGCTGGTGGGCTTGGTGCGCGGCTATCGCACGGCGCAACTTTCCTTGTCGTCGGAAAAGTCCCCGCTGAAACTACCCATCGCCGGCGAGACCACCGTGGTCTCGACCCGGGACATCACCTGCTTCCTACGCTCCCTCGACGTGGAGATCGCGGCGCCCTACGGGCTGGCCGCCGACAGCCTGCGGCACAACTGCGCGTAGCGGAACATAGAAATGGGGGGCGCGCCGGACCTCGCACCCCCCACTGTCCCTAAAATAGGAAAAAGATTAGTTAGCCGGGGCCACTTCGGTGGCGACCAACTGACCGTCTTTGTCCTCGAAGGAGACCAAAACGTCCGTTCCGGGCTCCAAGCCTTCCATGGACAAGCCTTCCATAACGGTGAAGGCGGTGCCGTCTTCGAGCACGATGGTGCCCTGCGCCGGGTCAACGGAAGCGATTTTGCCAGCGGCTTCATCAGCCTGAGCGGCGGAAATCGACAACGCGAAAGCCAAGGCGGCGACAGGTGCAAGGATCTTTTTCATGGAACGTTCTCCCCATGTTTGGTTCAGTTGAAAACTGGCCCTCTCCGTTAGAAGGTCCACCTATTTAACAAAGACCCTGGCGAATAGTTCCCGCAGCTTGCGGTCGATTAAGTGATCTCTGAAAAACTTCATTATATTTGGTTAAACGTCGCGCCAAAGACCCGAAAATGCATGTGACCAAAGGCGCGTTTTTGCGCCGCTCCGCAATGAAATGGAGCAGCGCTTTTGTACCCAAAACATTTTTTTAAGGTCAGGAGGCCTGTTGCCCGACCGAACCGGGTAAGGGCACGCTTTTCTCCTCGGCCCAGGACTCCTGGTCCCCCGCCGCCTGGCCTGCCCCACCATCGTCCGCGTCCACATTGCCCATATCCTCGGACGATGCCGCTGTCTCATCCGTGATGGGCTTTTGTGAAACGGTGCCTTTGCGCCGACCCTTTGGCAGCAGGCGCAAGCGCAAGGAGATCGCCATGCCCGAGGTGCCGCTGACCGTCAGTTCATCCCCCAATTGACGGGCAAAAGCAGAGATAAGAGACATGCCGAGCCCCTGCAGCATGCCGTCCGCGCCTTGGCTCACCATGCCTTGGTCCAGGCTTCGGGCGTCCAGGTCGGGCTGGCCAATGCCGTTGTCTTGAATGGTGAGGCTGGCGTGCTCTTCGTCCAAACGGCTGATGGATATCATCACACGGCCGCGGCGCCCGCCGGGAAAGGCGTGCTTGAAGGCGTTGGTGACGGCCTCGGTGATGAGCAGGGCGATGGGGACGGCGCGGTCGGACGGGATGGTGATGTTATCCACCTCCGCCTCCACCGCGATGTGGCGCTTGTTACCGCCCAGGGTATCGTGCAGGACCTGGCAAAGCTCGCCCACGAAAAGGCGCAGATCCACCAAGCGCACGTCGTCGCTTTCATACAAATAGCGATGCACCAAGGCCAAGGCGCGCACCCGGGTCTGCACCTCTTCCAGGGCGCGGCGCGCATCGTCGGACTCCACCGAGCGCATGCGGATGTTCACCATGGAGGTGATGGTCTGCAAGTTGTTCTTGACCCGGTGGTGAATCTCTTTCAGCAGAACGTCTTTTTGTTCCAGGGATTGGCGCAGGTCCTCCTCGCGCATTTCGATCCGTTGGGCCATGTTGACCATGGTGGTGCCCAGATCGCGCAGTTCCACCGGCGCACGGTCGAAATTGACCTTCACGTCGAACTTACCCAGGCTATAGGAACGCGCGGTCCGCACCAATTGGGAAATCCAGCGGGTCACCCACAAGCGGGTACCGATGCCGGCGGCGAAGATGCCCGCCAGCCAAATGGCGGCCAGGCTAAGCATCCGGGTAAGAAGATCCCGCTCGATCCACCCCAGCGTGGTTGCCGACGGCAAGCCAAAAAGCACCAGCACGTTGCCGTGGGGCAGCGCCACGCTGCTGTAGACCCGTTTTTGGCCATCCCGGCCGAAGGCTTCAAAATCGATCAGCTTGCGCTGGGTGACCTGGCGCAGGGTGGCCGCGTCGGGCAGGCCACCTTCCGTGGGCTCGAAGATGTATTTCGGGCTGGCCAGGATGACACCGTTTTTATCCAGCAAGAACACCACCCCGTCCGCCGGCAAGCCGGCGCCGCGCACGAAAAGTCCCAGCCAGTCCAAGTCGATGTCGATAAACAGCAGGCCGATGACCTTGTTGTCCTCGTCCCGGATCGGCTGCGCCGCCACGATCACCGGCTCGGCCGAGGTCTGGCCAAGCGTGTAGTCGCTGATGGTGAAGGTACGGCTCAACATGGCGTTCTGGAACCAGCGCAGGTGGGAGATGCTGACCGGCTCTTCCGTTTCGCTGGTGGAACACTGCACTTGGCCGTTGGGGTCGGCCACGGAAATGCTCACGTATTCAGGGAAGTTTTCCAAGGCCCGGGCCAAGGTGTCCGGGCATTCCCCCAAACTGAGGTGCTGGATCGCCGGCTCGGCACTGAGACCGGTCAAGAGGCGCTGGGTATCGCGGAAAAAATCCCGCTCATAGGACGAGACCAAAACCGCAAATTGACGCACCGACAGGCGGGCCTTTTCGGTCTGTTCCTCAAAAGCGCTCCAGGCCAGATAGATGGAAAGGACGGTCGGCGGCAACAGCACCACCGCGAACAGCACCGCCAGGCGCCGCCGAAGGGAATCAAAAGGATGGATAAATGTCGCCGCTAACTTCTCGAGCATGGCTTGCCATCCCTTAGAGGTGCTTCCTCAGTGGCGGATCCCTTTTTGGCACTCGCCAGCGCCCTGCCCGCTCCTTAAGCGCCTGTCACCTTGCCGCCCCGCCAGCCTGACTCCCTCTCTAGCTTGCTTCTAGAGAGCGTTCGCTGTCGCGCCGGGCGTAAAGGGCTTGGGCGATGGTGATCTTGAGCACATCCGGCTCGAAGGGCTTGGTCACCAAGAAGGTCGGCTCCGCCTGCTCACCGGTCAGCAAACGCTCGGGAAAGGCGGTGACGAAGATCACGGGCACATCGCTGGCCGCCAGGATCTGCTGCACCGCTTCAATGCCCGAGCTGCCGTCATCCAGTTGAATGTCGGCCAGGATCAAACCCGGTTTTTTGGCCAGGGCCACCGTCACGGCCTCGTCCTTGGTGGCCGCGGTGGCCACCACCCGGTGGCCCATTTCGGTCACGATCCCGGCGATATCGAAAGCGATCACCGGCTCGTCTTCGATGACCAGCACCGTGGTGCGGGCCTGCTTCATGAGGTCGTTCTTGGCCTTGGCCAGCAAGGTTTCCGCTTCACCGTCGCTCAAACCCAGGATATAGGCCACATCGCCCGTGGAAAAACCCTCAATGGTGCTGAGCAACAAGACCTGCCGCTCCTTGGAAGGCAGCTGCTGCAGGTGCCGCTGCAACTGCATGGCCGGCTTGCCGCCCGCGGCCGCGTCATCCCCGCCGCCGTGATTGTTGAATTTTACCAGGCTTTGGTGGAAAAACTTAAACAGCTGTAGGCGCAGGGGCAGATCGTCGCTTAACTGATCGGGCGACTCCAACAAGGATTCCAGGCACTTACGGACAAAGAGGTCGCCCCGTTCCTGGGTGCCGGTCAAGGCCCGCGCGTAGCGGCGCAAAAAGGGGATGTGGCGAATTATCTTCTGCGACAGATCTGACATGATCGACTACACTTTTCCAGTTGCTGTTTCAGTCCTAATACCTGGATCCACTGGATATTCAGCGCCCTCAAAGGAACCTTTTCGACCCACGCGGCTTTTCTAGGTACGCGGCAAGGCCACAAAATTCAAGTTCCGCCTTGATCATGTCAAAACTACGGTGAATTCTATAGTCTAATCAAGGCCTTGATTCTCGACGATGCCCTGAGGGCGGGGCATTGCCGGGTTCGGGGCCGGGTTCGGGTAAGTATAGGCAAGCTTTTTGGGCGATTACATGACGCAAAAAAAGACAAACAAAGATAGAGTGAACAGGGTCAGCCAAACCAAGGCGGACGGGCGCGAAACGGCGTCTCCCGAGGGCGAGGTGGCCTCCAAGGGTGACGTGATGGCCGCGGCCCGGCAGACGAACGGGGTTGCCGAGCGCTGGCTGCAAGACCAGATCAGCCGCCTTTACGAGGAAGTGCTGAGCGAGCCCTTACCATCGGATTTACTGGATGTCATCGACCGCTTTCAGGAAAAGGAATCTCTAAACTCGAACACAACAAAGCCATAAATCGGCCCAAATCGCGCACGATCTATGGCTTCGAAAATGCCGAGCACGCAGGCATCAAAACAAGCCAAAATCCAAGCAACAACCCGGCTTAAGAGTGGGATAAAGTTTGACATTTGATATTCAAAAACAGCTCGTTGAGAACTTGCCGCACATGCGCGCCTTTGCCCGGTTTTTGGTCAAGGACCGGGACCGGGCCGACGATCTGGTGCAGGATGCCACTGTGAGGGTTCTCATGGCGGCGGATCAGTTTGAACCGGGCACGAACTTCAAGGCCTGGGTGTTCACGATCCTGCGCAATCTGTATTACAACGACCTGCGCAAAAACGGCCGTTTTGTGGAAAACAGTGAGGACACGGACGTGGCGGAGTTGTTCACCGCCGTGGACGCCTCGCAGGATTCTACCCTGGACTTCCGGGATTTCTTCCGGGTTTTCTGGCGCCTGGAAGAAAGCCAGCGCGAGGTCCTCATGCTGGTGGGGGCCAGCGGCATGTCCTATGAGGACGCCTCGAAAATCTGCGGCGGCAAGGTGGGCACCATCAAAAGCCGCGTCCCCCGCGCCCGGCAGCAGCTGAAAAA
>JANQKX010000344.1 GCA_028280915.1 Kiloniellaceae bacterium | reverse complement strand
CCCCACAGCCTGCACCTGGCCACCACCTTCAACGCCCTCGGCTTTTTGAGCCGCAAGCCCCTGGACCGCCTGCCCGGCTATATCCTGCCCAACGGCCCCAGCAAGCTCCGCGCCCGGGGCCGGGTCACCCCGGCGGAACAGGCCGCCTTCGCCCGCCAAGCCCGCGCGGACACGGCCAGCTTCCTGCACGCCCGGGCCGCCGAGCTGGTGCCCGGCGGCATCCTGATGATCCAGGTCTTTGGCTGCGACGGGCCACATCGAACCTGCGACGGCATCTACGATCTCCTCAACGATGCCGTGCTGGGCCTGCTGGACGAAGGCCGGATCACGGGCGATCAGTACGAGCTTTATTATCAGCCGGTGTACTTCAGGACCTTGGAAGAGATCACCAGCTTGGTGGCCGGCGCCGAGGCGCCCCTGGCCCGTCTCTTTCGCCTGGAGCGGGCCGAGAGCTATCAGGTCCCCGTTTCCTTCGTCGAGGCCTTTCGGGAATCCGGTGACATGGAGACCTATGCCCGGCACTACGTCGGCTTTTTCCGCGCCTTCACCGAAGCCGTGCTGCGCCACGCTTTTTCCGATCACGCCCGATTGGACGATCTGGTCAGGGAGGTTTATCAGCGCTGTGAGAGCCTGCTCAAAGCCAACCCCGAGCGCTATCCCTTCCGCTATGTGGCCGTGGCCGCCCTCATGACCCGCTTGGGACCGAAGGCCTCTTAGGACAGGACCATGGACGACCCTTACAACCTGCAGCGCTTCGTGACCGCCCAGGCGCCGGTTTTCAAACAGGTGGTGGCGGAACTGGAAAGGGGCCGCAAGACCAGCCATTGGATGTGGTTCATCTTTCCCCAACTTCGAGGCCTCGGCCGCTCGCCCATGGCGATGACCTACGCCCTTTCGGGCCTGGCCGAGGCCAAGGCATATCTGGACCATCCGATCCTGGGCCCGCGCCTTGCTGAGTGCACCGGTTTGATCAACGCCCTCGGGGGCAGCGACGCCGAAGCGGTTTTTGGTTCCATCGACGCCGTGAAGCTGCGATCCTGTCTCACCCTCTTCGGCCGGGCGGCCGGCTCCGGCTCCCCTTACCAGCTGGCTCTCGAAAAGTACTTCGACGGCCAGCCGGACCCAGCCACCACTGAGCTTTTGGAACAATAAGAATACAAAAACCCTGGCGCCGTATCGCCGCGATTGGAAGGAAAGACTCCATCATGGCCGAGCGCCGCACGAAGCTGTCCCCCAAGGCCAACCTCGCCGCCCTCAGCGGCAATGTGCTGGAATGGTACGACTTCACGGTCTACAGCTTTTTGGCGCCCATCCTGGCCCAGGTGTTTTTCCCGGGGAAGGATTCCCTCACCTCCCTGCTCTCGGCCTTCGCCGTCCTGGCGGTGGGCTATCTGGCCCGGCCCATCGGCAGCGTGATCTTCGGCCACGTGGGCGACCGTTTCGGGCGCAAGCCGGCGCTGATGATCTCGGTTCTGCTCATGGGCTTGGGCTCCCTGGCCATCTCCGTCTTGCCGAGCCACGCCCAGATCGGCCTGGCCGCCCCCCTCCTGCTCATCGTCATCCGCATCGTGCAAGGGGTGGCGGTGGCGGGCGAGTTCACCGCCTCGGGCGTCTTGATGGTGGAGGAGGCCGCGCCCAACCACCGGGGTCTCATGGGCAGCTGGATGGCCTGCGCGATGATGGCCGGCTGCCTCCTGGGCTCGGGCGTGCCCACCCTGTTCACCAATATCCTGAGCGACGCCCAGATGGCCGACTGGGGCTGGCGCCTGCCCTTTGCCCTGGGCACGGGCGTCGCCGCCCTCAGCCTGGCCTCCCGCCTGGCCCTCTCGGAATCCTCGGCATTGGCCGAGTTGGTGGCCCAGCACAAGGCCCCCCTGAAAGTGGCCTTTCAGAACCATGGCGGCACCATGGTTTACATGGTGCTGCTGCTCATCCCCACGGGCGTGATCTATTTCGTGATCTTCGTCTACGCCAGCACCTACCTGACCAAGGAAATGCACTTTTCCACCGCCCAAGCCATGGACATCACCACCATCAACCTGGTGATTTTCGCCGCCGTGGTGCCCATCGTGGGCTACATTTCCGACCGGGTCGGCCGCCGCGCCGTCTATATGGCGGGCGCCATGGGCATCGTGGTCCTGACCATTCCCTTTTGGTCCCTCATGCACAGCGAGAGCCTGACCACGGTCTATCTGGGCCAGTTGGGACTGACCATCCTGGACGCCATTCCCACGGCGCTGGCCATCACCGTGCTCTGCGAGATGGTGCCCACGGCGGTGCGCTGCTCGGCGGTAGCCATCGGCTATAACCTCTGCCTGGCCCTTTTCGGCGGCACCACCCCGGCAATCGCCACCTACCTGGTCAGCCGCACCGGCGACGACTTCGCCCCCGCCTACTACATCATCGCCGGCGCCCTCCTCTCCCTCATCGCCGCCTGGCGCCTGCCCAAACTCATCGCCCGGGCCAAGGCGGCGGAGGGGAAACAAACGGAAAATCTTTAGACTGTATCCAAGAGCATCCGCGGCAGTTCGCACAGCGACGATATGGTGTGGTCGGGCTCCTGAAGATGCCCCCTTGCGCGTTGAAACTTCCCATAGCCTTGTAAGATACGTACTGTGCGCATCCCTAACCTTCGCGCGGGCTCGATATCATTGTCGAGCCGGTCTCCTACCATAGTCGCATCGGACCCGGCACAATTCGCCCGACGGAGGGCCAAGTCGAATATCGCCGGGTCTGGTTTAGCCAAGCCTTCCTCAGTAGAGGAAACGCAAACCTCAAAATAGCGCAGCAGGTCAAAACCCCTCAGCCGCGCAGCGGTTCCTGCGGACTGGTTTGCGATAACACCCAGCCGATACCTGCCCGCCAACAGCTCAAGCACCTCCGCAGCTTCGGGATAGGGCTTTTCGAGAGCCTTACCGTACTTAGTTTGCTCAAGGATGTGAGGCGATTTCGATTCTTCACCGAGTAATTCGGAAAGGACCCGGACTATTGGCCGGGGCACAAAATCTTCCGAGGCACGACGCATCGCGGCCTCAATTTGGGGCAGATTGATAGAGTAACCGTGTTGAGCCAATACCGATATCAATTGGCAGTATCTGTCACGCAAGGCTTCACGTTCGTCAATCAAAGTGTTGCCGAGATCGAAAAAGACCCAGTTAGAACGCATCTTATGCTTTCTGATCATCGCTCATCGATTCGAGTTAAATGCATCCATCGGCACAAACGAAAGCGGGTCGCTGGATGCGCATCGAATTAGAAAACCACCCAGGCCGGAGGATTGAAGGGTCAGGCGGCCGGCGGCAGCAGTCCATGACGGCGCAGGCCACTCAAGAGATGGTCGTTGCGAGCCTGGTCCGGATAGGGGCGCCAATCGGATTTTTTGGCCAGGTAGTCCGGGTTCAGCTCTTGGCAGCGGCGCAAGAGGGCGCGCGCCTCGGTGGCGTCGTCCAGGTGGGCCAGGCAGATGGCGCCGCGAAAGGCCGCCTCGGGCAGGTCGGGTCGCAGGCGGGCGGCTTGCCGGGCCCAAGCGGCGGCGGCCTCCACCTGGCCCAGGCTCACGTAAGCGCGGGAGAGATAGGCCATGTAGCGCCAGCGGATGGGGTCCCGCGGGTTGAGCTTCAAGGCCCGTTCCATCTCGGCGATGCCTTCCTCGCCACGGCCCACCAGGTCCATGCGGTTGCCCGCGGCCATGCGGGCATGAGCGAAATTGGGATTAAGCTCGGCCGCCATCTGGGCTTCCGCCAGGCCCTGCTCGGTTTCCCCGGCCCAGATGTGCACCGTGCCGAGGGCGATGTGGGCCAGGGCCGAACTGTCGTCCAAGTCCACCGCCCGGCGTCCCGCCGCGAAACCCTTTTGCAAGCAGGCCCCATGATCGCAGGGGCAATCGAACATGACCAGCTTGGCCAGGCACCAACCGACCCGGGCCCAGGCATCGCAGTAGTTCGGGTCACGCTCCACCGCCGCTTGGAACATCCGCAGCGCGGCTTGGGTGCCGTCGCAGGTTTCGGCATGGAAGGTCTCCATGCCTTTCAGATAATAGTCCCAAGCGCTCAAATCCGAAGTGGGCTTGCTGGCCGCCTTTTTGTGCTCGAAGCTTTCCAGTTCGGGCATGATGGTGGCGGCGATGCGGGTGGTGATTTCGTCCTGCACGTCGAAGATATCTTCCAACTGCCGGTCGAACCGCTCGGCCCAGACGTGATGACCGCTCTTGGCGTCGATCAGCTGGGCGGTGATGCGCAGGCGATTGCCGGCCTTGCGCACGCTGCCTTCCAAGACGTAGCGGGCGCCCAGTTCCTGGCCCACCTGCTGCACCCGCACCGCCTGACCCTTGTAGGTGAAGCTGGAGTTGCGGGCGATCACCGGGAAGGAGCGCCAATGGGACAGCGCGGTGATGATGTCCTCGGTCAGGCCGTCGGAAAAGTATTCCTGTTCCGGGTCCCGGCTCATGTTGTCGAAGGGCAAAACCGCCACCGCGGGCCGTGTCCATGCACCAGGTGCCGAGTCTCCGGCCGGACTCGCCGCCCCTTCCTCCGCCACCTTGGCGGCGGCCGCGCGGACCCGGAAGACGTCAATGGGCTCGGCGATGTTTTTCACCCGCTGGGGGCCCATGTCCTCGAAGATGACATCCAGCTTGTGCTTGACCTCGGCGAAGACCGCGCCGGACACGCAGATGCCGCCCGCCTCCGCCAGGCTTTCCAGGCGCGCCGCCACGTTCACGCCGTTGCCGTGAATGTCCCCATCGTCGGTGAAGATGATGTCGCCGATATTGACCCCGATGCGGAACCGCAAGGGCGGGCCGCCCTCAGTCTCCCGCGCGACCAGGGCCTCCTGCCAGGCCACGGCGCAGGTCAGGGCATCCACCACGCTGGCGAATTCCACCAGGATGCCGTCACCCATAAGCTTGACCACCCGGCCCCGATGGCTGGCGATCACCGGCTCGATGCGCTCCGCGCGCAGGCGCGACAGCCGCGCCAATGTCCCGGCCTCGTCCGTGCCCATCATGCGGCTATAGCCCACCACATCGGCGGCAAGTATGGCGGCCAAACGTCGCTCCAAACCGGCCCCTCCTCTCCCGCAAAGCCTAACCGAGCTTTAAGGCGAAGGCCAGGGGCGCCAAGGGCACCGTGTGAAATGGACATTCAGATTGGGAGTGGCTTTTCATCTCGATTCTTGGTGATTACAATATAATTGTGAAATTTATGAGAATTCACAAATCATGATTGATCCCAATGCCTACTATACGAGTGGCCTCGGCGTCAGGACCTACGACCCCGTTTACGGAACAGGGGCGATTTCCGGCGATCTTGAATTTTATCTAGGCTGCGCTCAGCGTTATGGCGGGCCGATCCTAGAGATGGCCGCAGGCACCGGGCGCCTGACGATTCCCTTGGCGGAAGCCGGATTCGATGTGACCGGCCTAGACATCTCAGCCGCCATGCTGGACATGGCAAAGGCCAAGTTGGCTAACCGACCCGAGATCGCAAATCGGATTGAGTGGCACGAAGCCGACATGCGTAGTTTCGCATTAAACCGCGACTTCGCCTTGGCGATTGTTCCGGCCCGCAGCCTCCATCATGTCATCGCGCCCGAGGACCAGCGCGCCGTCCTGCAATGCCTGCGGAGACACTTAAAACCGGGCGGGCATTTGATCATCCACTTGTTTGATCCCGATTTCGACCGGCTGGTGGCCGAAAAGCCACCCGCGCCGACCGTACGGGAAGCGGGAGAAGCGCCAAACATCCACACTATACGGCGCACGACGCTATCGTGCCGCTGTGACTTCCTGCGCCAAACCATGACCGAGGTAATGCTTTTGGAACTCTTGGACCCGAGGGGCCAGGTGATCGCCCAGGAAGAGACCTCCTGGACTCTCAGATGGATCCCGCAGCAGGAAATGGCCTACCTGCTGGAACTCTGCGGCTTTAAGGTCCGTGCCCTCTACTCCGACTTTAAACAGTCCCCACCCGCCTATGGCCGCGATCAGGTATGGGTGGCGCAGGCGTGTTGAGGCATTGGCCCAATGGAAGCGGATTCTGTACATGGGCCTTACGATAGCCTCCGCAAATCTACTATCGGTCGTTCCAGAAATAATGTACAACAATCTCATGCCGAGCGCGACTCGCGGCCCGGGTCGGCGGTGACGGCTCGGCAAACCCTGCCCTGCCATGGGCAACCGCCGCGCCCTCCTGTGAGGGCACGGCCCGACATGCCGGGAGGCCAGGAGATCATGCCCCAACCCCTAAATCTCGCCGATGTGGAAGAGGCTGCCGTGACAGCGGCGTCGGCCTGGTTGGCCCTGGTGGACGGCGGCAACCACGCCGGCTCTTGGCAGTCCGCCGCGGCGATCTCCCGGAATGCCGTCGCGCAAGACCAATGGGCGGCCCAGATCGCCGCCGCCCGGGCACCCTTGGGAAAGGCAGTCTCGCGCAACCTGAAATCAAAAGCCTTGATGACCGAACTGCCCAACGCGCCGGAGGGACACTATGTGGTCCTGCAATTCGAAACCGACTTCGCGGACGCGGCGGGCAAAATCGAAACCGTCACCCCCATGCTGGACCCGGACGGTCAATGGCGGGTCTCCGGCTACTACATTCAATAGCGCCCTGTCGTTTGGGTGCCGCCGCCCGGTAACCGGGCCTTAGGTGGCGTAGAACTGGAAATAGGCAAAGGCGACGGCGGCGGCTATCAGCAGGAAAATCAGCTGGCGTTTCATGGCGCTCCCCTTTCGGCGCGGGCGTCTTCCAAGATCATGTCGGCGGCCTTTTCCGCGATCATGATGACCGGTGAGGCGGTGTTGCCCGAGGTGATCTTGGGCATGATGGCGGCGTCCACCACCCTGAGCCCCGCGAGCCCGTGCACCCGCAGGCGCGGGTCCACCACGGCCCGGCCGTCGGCAGCCGCGCCGTTGCCCGGCCCCATGGCACAAGTGCCGATGGGGTGAAAGATGGTGGTGGCGATGTCACCGGCGGCGCGCAGCAGGTCCGCCTCGTCCCCGACCCCAGGGCCGGGCAGCCATTCCTCCGGCGCGTATGGGGAC
>JANQKX010000491.1 GCA_028280915.1 Kiloniellaceae bacterium | reverse complement strand
TCGATGATGTGGTGTGCGAAGCGGTTGAGGCCGGTGCGGTTGGCTGGACCGCCGGTCTCGTCAATGCGCTGCCGGAAGAGACAATGTCCCTTTTTAAGGCGGCGACCGCGGGAGACAAAGAGCGGGCCTTTGCCCTTTACAGGTGGTTCCTGCCCTTGCTGCGTTTGGATATTGTCCCCGAGTTTGTGCAGTTGATAAAACTGGTTCAGGCGGAAGTGGGCATGGGCGCGGTGACGGTGCGCCCGCCCCGTTTGCAATTGCCGGGCGATCAGCGCGAAACTGCCTTGACCTTGATCCGGCAGCAGCTTGCCACGCGCCCCGCGCTTAACGGCGGCGCGCTTAGGTCGGCGCAGGCATAACTTGAATCGTTTGGCTGGGGCCGAACAGACACGGAGATTGACCAATGGAGTATCGACCGCTTGGCCGCACGGGGGTGCAGGTATCGAGCCTATGTCTGGGGACGGACAACTTTGCGGATCCCACCCCGGAAGACGAGGCCGCGCGCATCCTGAACATGGCGCTGGACGCGGGCATCAACGTGGTCGACACGGGCGACGTCTATGCCGACGGGGAGGGCGAGAAGATCATTGGCCGGGCGATCAAGGCCAATGGCCGGCGCCACCAAACCATTATCGCGACCAAGGTGGATCACGGCCGGCGCCGGCCGGGCTACTCGGTGGATGATCCGGCACTCTTTGCGCCCAATGACCACGGGCATTCGCGCCTGAACATTATACGCGCCTGCGAAAACTCCCTGAAGCGCCTGCAGACGGATTACATCGATCTCTATCAGATCCATCGGCCGTCCCCCGACATTCCCTGGGAAGAGCAGCTCGGGGCGCTGACCGACCTGGTGCGGCAAGGCAAGGTGAGGTACATCGGCTGTTCGACCCACGCGCCCTGGACCGTGATGGACGCCATCATGGTCAGCGAGCTAAAGGGCTACGCGCGCTTCGTATCGGAACAGCCGCCCTACAATCTGCTCGACCGCCGGATTGAAAACGAGCTGGTGCCCCTTTGCCAAAAACATGGGCTGGGGCTCATCACCTGGGCGCCCATGGCCATGGGGGTCTTGGCGGGGCGATACAAATCGGCAACGGAATATCCCGACGGCTCCCGGGCGGCCCTGCGGGGCGGATTCTATGCGGACCGCGTGACCCAGCGGGGCGTCGAGGTCGGCGCCGAGTTCACCAAGATCGCGCAAGGCCTGAATTTAACGCCGGCCCAGCTGTCGATTCTCTGGGTCAAGGACCAGCCGGGAATTGCCGCGCCGCTCATTGGCCCCAGGACCGTGGAGCAGCTCGAAAGCCTTATTCCGGTCAAGGACATGAAACTGGACGACGAGACGCGCGCGGCCTGTGACGCGCTCGTGCCGCCGGGCAGCGTGGTGGCCGATTTCCACAACACGGCCGATTGGATGAAAATGCAAGTGACGTGGGGACAGTCGTCATGAAGTTTTCGAAGGTTTTGCATGCCATAGATCTCCACGCGTGCGGCGAGCCCGGGCGTGTCATCGTCGGGGGCGTGACCGACGTGCCCGGTGACACCATGTACGAGAAAATGTGTTTTCTCGAACGGGAGGGCGACGATCTGCGCAAGCGCATGCTCCGTGAGCCCCGGGGGTATCCCGCCGCGAACTGCAATCTCGTTTTGCCGTCCCGCAATCCGGCGGCGGCGGCGGGCTTCGTCATCCTGGAGCAGGTGGAATACCCCTTGATGTCGGGCTCGAATACGATCTGCGTGGTCACCGCGCTGATCGAAACCGGGATGGTCCCGTCGACCGAGCCGAAGACCGAGCTGACCCTGGAAACGCCGGCCGGGCTGGTCACCGTCGTTGCGGACGTGATCGACGGCAAGGTGACCGGCGTGACCTTCGAAAACGTTCCGGCCTTCGCCGTCCATCTGGATCGGGAGATTGATGTTCCCGAATTGGGCAAGGTCACGGTCGATGTGGCCTGGGGCGGCATGTTCTACGTGATCGCGGATGCGGAACGGCTGGGGCTCAGCCTGCTTCCCGACCGGGCCGGCGAGATCGCCCGGGCCGGCGAGATGATCAAGGCCGCGGCGCGGGAACAGCTCCCCTGCGCACACCCGGAAAACCCGGATGTCAACGGCGTGACCATATGCGTCATGACGGGAAGCCCCTCCGTTCCGGGCGCGACCGCAAAGAACGCGGTTGTGGTCTCCACCGGTCAGCTCGACTGGGACAGGCCGGCCACCTGGACCGGTGTCTTGGACCGCTCGCCCTGCGGGACCGGGACCTGCGCCCGCATGGCGGCGCTCCACGCCAAGGGTGAACTGGGGCTGAACGAGGATTTCCACCACGAGGGAATCCTCGGCACGATTTTCACCGGCCGTCTCGTTTCCGAGTGCAAAATCGGCGACCGCCGGGCAGTGGTCCCGACCATTCGAGGTCAAGCCTGGGTTACCGGCATGGCCCAATACGTCGTGGATCCGGGTGATCCCTTTCCCAACGGCTTTACAGTTGGGGATATCTGGGGCGACGCGATGGATAAGCCTCTCGCCCATTAAGGGTGCCGGAATCTACGTTTGATCCTTAACCAGAGGAAGTTTGGCACAGCGTCTAGTCTAGAGTGAACACAAACACGAACAGGAGGGAACTGAAATGCGGACTATCTCAAAATTGTTTGGTGCCACCGCGCTGGCGGCGGTTGTCGGACTGGTGGGCGGCGCCCAGGCCGCGGACTATACTTTGAAGCTGGCCCACAATGCGCCGGAACAGCACCCCTTCCATGACGGGGCGCTGGCGTTCAAGAGTCAGCTGGAAGCCGATACAAACGGCGCGATCGAGGTTCAGATCTTCCCGGCCGAACAACTGGGCTCCGAAGAAGAAACCAGTCAGATGATCAAGCAGGGCACTTTGGCCTGCGCCGTGGAGAGTGCCGGCGGTGGATTGGCGCCCTTTGTTCCGGAAGCCGATCTCTTCAATCTGCCGTTCGTTTTCAACGACGTGGACCATTTCTACCGGGTTGTTGACGGTCCGGTGGGCGACACCGTGGCGAAAAAGGTGGAGCAGGCCCTGGATGCCGAAGTGCTCGGATGGTGGTTCTCCGGCATTCGTAACGCATGGAACGATACCCGCCCCGTTACCACGCCCGCCGACTTGGAAGGTCTGAAGATCCGCGTGATGGGCAGCCCCGTCCTGATCGACACCTTCAACGCCTTGGGCGCCCAGGCCACGCCCATGTCTTTCGGCGAGGTTTACACCAGTCTCCAGCAAGGCGTCATCGACGGGGCCGAAACGGACCACGTTGATTTGCTGGTCGAAAACTTCTTTGAAGTGACGAAGTACGTGTCCCTCACCGGGCATATGTACTTGGGTGCCGCGCTGGTTTGCGGCGACAAGGCGCTCAGCAAACTGCCGGTCGCCCTGCAGACACAGGTGCGTGCCGCCGCCCGGGCCGCGACGCAAGCCCAGCGTGACGCCATGGACAAGATGGCGGGCGATGCCCTTGCCGACTTGAAGGAAAAAGGGATCGAATTCAACGAAGTCGACCTGGAATCGTTCCGAAGCGCCGTCGGTGAAGTCTACGAGAAGAATGCTGATCGTGTCGGCGGTGCCGAGATGATTGAGCTGGTCACCCAGCAATAGATTAAGAGCACCTGCTGTTTCCCTGGCCCTGTCAACGGCCGCCAGCCCTGGGGGGAGGGGTAGGTCAGGAATGACCTGTCCCTCCTTCCAGGTTTGCGCTAAACTGCCCAGGAAGACGAACAGAGCAGGGCGCATTGGGCCGGACGAACAGGGCAGGACGAACAGGGTAGGGCGGGCCGTCTCATGATTGACCGACAAGTGCAACCCCGATGAAGCTGCTACGCAATTGGCTGGAAGTTGTGATCTGCTGCATTCTGGCGGCCTTGACGGCGGTGGTGTTCTGTCAGGTTCTCGCCCGCTATGTCTTTCAGGCGCCCCTTTCCTGGTCGGAGGAACTGGCCAGGTTCCTCTTGATGTGGCTGTCTATGCTCAGCGCGGCTTATGCTTTTCGCAAAGGCTCCCATTTCGCGCTCAGGATCGTGCTGCAGCGTCTGCCGGTACTTGGTCAATGGATCGTCTCCATTTTGGTGCAGATCATCGTGGCCGGCTTTTTCCTGCTCTTGACCTATCAAGGCGTCATCTTTGTTGCCGGGGTCTCCGGACATCTGGCGCCGGCGCTTCAGATTCCCATGGAGATACCCTATGCCTCCGTTGTCGTGGGAAGCGGCCTTATCGTTTGGGAAAGCCTGCGCGCCGCCGTTCTTTTGATCATCAACCGACCTGAAACACTTGCAAAACCGGAAGGCCGCTGATGACGCTCGTCGTTGCATTGGTTCTGTTTGCCGCCCTTTTTGCGTCGGTGCCCATTGCCGTCGCCCTGGGGTTGAGCGCGCTCGCGGGCCTTTGGATCATCGCCCCTGATGGCTTGGTGCTGTTGCCCCAAAAGACCTTGAGCGGTGTCGATTCCTTCACGCTGCTCGCCATCCCCCTGTTTATCCTCGCGGGGACGATCATGGGACGCGGCGGGATCGCAAGGCGGATCGTCAACCTGGCGTTGGTTTTGTCGGCCGCGTGAAAGGCGGTTTGGGATTCGTCGTGATCCTCTCGACCATGTTTTTCTCCGGCGTTTGCGGTTCCGCCAGCGCGGACACGGCGGCGATCGGATCGACCACCATGCCCGAGATGCTGCGCCGGGGCTATCCGAAACCCTTTGCGACGGCGCTGCTGGCTGCCTCCGGCGCGACCGCGTCGATCGTGCCGCCATCCATCGATCTGATCATCATCGGCGTGGTCTCCGGCATCTCCATCGGCGGCCTCTTCGCCGCCGGCCTCTTGCCGGGTATCTTCAATGCGATTGCCTTGATGGTGCTGTGTTACTTCATTGGCCGGCGCCTCGATTTGCCCGTCGCGGATCCCACGACCTGGCAAGAAAAGGTGCAGATCCTGGCAGACGGCGGGCTGGCCGTCCTCATGCCGGTCATCATTCTCGGCGGCATCCTCGGCGGCGTGTTCACGCCCACCGAGGCCTCGGCGGTCGCGGTGGTCTACGGTCTGGTGGTGTCGCTCTTTGTTTATAAGGAGCTCGCGATCCAGGAGTTGCCGGCCGTATTCCTCGAGGCCGCCAAGCTGACGGGCATGGTCATGCTGGTCCTTGGCATGGCGTCGGTCTTTGGGTTCGTGCTGGCGTTTGAGCGGATTCCCCATCAACTGGCGGCGATGATCGTCTCCTACGCGGACAACTGGATCGTCTTTGTCATGGCGGTCAACATCGTGTTCCTTTTGATCGGCATGATCATGGATGCTCTGCCGGCGTTGATCATCCTGATGCCCATTCTTGTCCCCGCCGGTGTCGCATTGGGCATGGAGCCGATCCATATCGGCATCTTCATCGCCGCGAACGTGACGATCTCCTTGTTCACGCCGCCGGTTGGCGTCTGCCTCTTTGTCGCCTGCGGCCTGAGCAATCTGCGGATTGAGGATGTCATACGCCCCTTGCTGCCGTTTTTCGTGGTCTTGGTCGGCACGTTGCTGACGATCAGCTACGTGCCCGAGATCACACTCTTCCTTCCCCGGCTGTTGGGATACGTGGCCGGCGGATAACCTGAATATTGGAGGTCGAAGAAGCCATGAAACCGGCAGATGCTGTCGTCGTCACGGGCGGAACCCGCGGGCTCGGCGCCGCGCTGGTGCGCCATTTTCATGCGAGCGGACGCAACGTGGTCATGAACTACCGCAACCAGGCGGCGGCGGATCGCGTCCGGTCGCAGATCGAAGCCGCCGGCGGCAAGGGGAACCTGCTCGCCGTCGAGGCGGATGTCCGGGACCGTCACGCGGTCCGCGCGCTGTTCGAGGAGACCATCGCGGCATTCGGCGGGGCCGATACCCTGGTGAACTGCGCCGGCGTGAACAGGGACGCGCCTTTTTTGGAACTGACCGACGAGGACTGGGACACGGTTGTGGATACCCACCTGAAGGGCACCTTCATCTGCTCGCAAGAGTTCGTGCGGCAGTTGAAGACCGGCGCGGGCAACATCATCAACCTGGGCGCCGCCTGCGGTGTTCAGGGGCGCAAGAACGGCGCCAACTTCTGCAGCGCCAAGGGCGGGGTGCTCGCGCTGACCAAATGCATGGCGCGGGAGCTGGCGCCGAAAATCCGCGTGAACTGCCTGACGCCCAGTGCCGTCGATACGGAGGAGGTTCGGGAGCGCTACGCCCTTGATACCGAGGCAGGGCTGCGCCAGGTCTTGGGGGGGATTCCCATGGGGCGCCTGGGGGCACACGAAGATGTCCTGCACATGGTCGATAGCATTTTGAACGCCTCCTTCACCACGGGGACCACCTTTTACGTGAACGGCGGGGAGTTCATGCAATGACCGGGGAAGACGCCACAGACGGCGGCGGGACCTCGGATACGGGTCAGGCCGACGTGGCGGTGGTGCCCCGTTTTGCAAATGTCGCCACCTTTCTGCGCGCGGCCCATCGCCCGATCTGTGATGATCTCGACGTCGCCATTTTTGGTGTCCCCTTTGATCTGGGCTGCAGCTTCCGTGCGGGTGCGCGGCATGGGCCGGCGCAGATCCGGGAGATGTCGCGCTTGATCCGCGAGGTGAACTTCGCGACCCGTGTGGCACCCTTCGAGGTGCTGAGGGCGGCGGATATTGGTGACGCGCCGGTCAATTCCCTCAGTATCGGCGAAAGCCTGGAGAGTATTCAGGCCTTTGTTTTCAAGGTCCTGGACTCGGGCGCCATGCCCCTGGCGGTCGGCGGCGACCACACCATTTCCCTGCCGATCTTGCGGGCGCTCGGCAAAAAAGCGCCCTTGGCCTTGGTTCAGTTCGACGCCCATTCGGACACCCAGGACAAAATGCTGGGAAAGGCCGTCGCCAACGGCACGGTGTTTCGCCGGGCGATCGAAGAACGGCTTGTGGACCCGCGGCGCTGCTTTCAACTCGGGGTACGAGGCACGCTCTTCAAAGCCGATGAGTTGGACTGGGCGCTGGCCCAGGGCGTCACCATCATGGGAATGCAGCAGTTGGAGGATCTGGGGCCGGAAAAGACCGGGGCGCTGATCCGGGACCGAATTGGCGACCACCCCACTTATCTGTCTTTCGACATCGACGTTCTCGACCCCTCCATCGCCCCCGGCACGGGCGGGCTTGAACCGGGCGGCCTGTTATACAGGGACGCCCAAAAGCTGATGCACGCCTTGCGAGGCCTGCGCTTCATCGGGGCGGACGTGGTGGAGGTTTGCCCCCCGCTGGAAAACGGATCCTTGACGGCGATGACGGCGGCCAACGTCCTCTTCGAGGCGTTTTGTTTGCTCGCCGAATCCCGGCGCTCTTGAATGCCTCTATTCGCCAGAACCAATAGTTTCCAATCAATCAGCCCGAGGTGAAACGTGAGCTCCCTGGTGCTTTTGATCGCGGCGACGGTGTTCTACGCCGGCTACAACCTCTTCATAAAGGTCTCCGGGCATCATGTACCCGATACGGCCTCGACCACCATTTTGGCCACCATCGTGCTGCAGCTTGCCGCCCTATCCACGTCGCTGGTCTTCGCCGCGGTTCTGGCGGCGCGGGGGACGCATGTCTTCAGCCTCTCCACGCCAGTTTATGGCTGGGCGGTGGTGGCGGGCGTCTGTATCGGTTTGGCCGAGATCACCTATCTTTATTTGTTCAGCGGTCTCGGCGGCACGGGCCAGGCGACCCATGCGGGCGTCGCCATTCCCGTCGTCGTGGGTGGGACGGTGCTGATTGCCATGGTGGCATCGGTGTTGATCTTTAAAGAGGGCTTCCACTGGGTCCAAATCGCCGGATCGGCCCTTGTCATTTTCGGTTTGGCCCTGTTGTTCACGCGCCCGGATACGCTGGACCCGTAAAAGTCGAGCGACTCCAACGGTACAGATGGTGAATTTGAGAGTGAGAATTTGTGATGTCTGTTAAGGTCTGTCTCAAGGAATACGACGGCGACTATACCATAGCCCAGTTGCCGGCGGCGGCGCCCATTCCCCGTTGGGCGGATGGGCCGGGATTTGTATCGATCAGTCGAACGGAAGACGAGCTGTCGGTCGCCTGCCGAAGCGACCGGGTTCCTCCTGAGGTAAAGTCGGACACTGGTTGGCGGTCCTTCAAGTTTGTCGGCCCTTTTCCCTTCGAGGCGGTGGGCATCATCACCGCGGTCATCGGGCCCCTGTCGGCGACGGGCATGGGAGTCTTTGTTGTCGCCACTTTCGATGGCGACGTGTTGATGCTGAAAAACAAAGACCTTCCCCGGGCCAAGTCCATACTCTCATCCGCCGGCCATAGCTTCCAGTGATAGGCGGTGCCGCCGGTTCTGTTTCGGGGGTCTGCCGGGGTGTTCACATTTGACCGCCGAGCTGCGTTTAAAAAGATCAGCCGGTGGCGTTTTTCATCAGCTTGCCGGCGCTTTCCGCGGCCGACAGGTCAAGCTTATCTGTCTGGGAGTTGTCCGATGGCAGCAAATCCCGAACCACGGCCAGAAAGGCCTCGACCATCGGTTCACAGTCCGGTTGAGACACCCCTTCACCGTTTTTTTGTCGGTGGAACGGATCAAAAATCCCGCCAAAGGGCGTGACAGCGGGGAGAACGGGAAACCTGGACGCATTCGGATTGATGACGGTCCCGACCTGCCGGGGAAGGGGGAAATAACGATAAAGGGGGGCGAAACCCTGATCATCGATACGCCGGGCGGCGGCGGATTTGGCAACCCCGAGGAACGCCTTGAGAGCTTGATCCACCGCGATCTTGAAAACGGCCTGATCTCGAAAACCTTTGCGGTCTGCCATTACAAGCAAAAGGACAGCGGTGTTTCATGATTGCAAGGCAAGGCCAAGGAACATCGGGTTGCGGCCAAATTGGCCCGTTACAAATGGTCTGAGGCCTTGTTGTTTCAGGTGAAAAAGGCGCCGCCATTGGGGCTTATGGTTTGCCCCGTCAGGAAGGTCGCCCGAGGGCCGCACAAAAACGCGATGACCGACGCAATTTCTTCGGGCTGGGCAAGCCGGCCCAGCGGGATGTTTGATTCGCTTTCGAAAACGTCCTGGGAAACCTCCTCCGCCGTCAACAGCGGCGTATCGGTCGGGCCCGGCGCCACCGTGTTGACCAGTATCCGGGGGGCGAATTCCCTTGCCCAGGTTCGTGCCAAACCCAATACGGCGGCCTTTGAACAACAATAGGCGGAGTAGTTCGCCCGGCCCAGAAACGCCAATTCGGAAGCGACATTGATTACCCGGCCCCCGCCGCCCTGTTCGGACATTACGCGAATGGCCTCGCGGCCCACGAGGAAAGTACCCCGTACGTTGATCGCCATGACCTTGTCGAACTGTTCGGCCGTCGTTTCCAGCAATGATTGTTCGGACACAATGCCCGCACAGTTGACGGCCATGTCCAGCCGGTGAAACGCGCCCACGCCGTGGCGCACCGCGTCCTTAACGCTGCTTTCACGGGCCACGTCGCAGTTGATGAACCGGGCTTCACCGCCCACGGCGGCGATCTTTGCCCGCAGGGCGTCGAAGCTGCCGATATCAAGGGCGATGATCTTGGCACCTTGAGAGGCCAATTCAACGGCCGTTGCAGCACCGATACCGCTTGCCGCGCCGGTTACCAAGGCGACCTGTCCGCTCAATGGATCTGCCATGCAAGGATTCCTTCCTTCTTCGTCGCCGGCGTTGAACGCAATGGTCCTGCGCTGGCCTTGGGTTCGAATGCCGCGGTCAATGGGGTTATTTTGAGTCAAAGGGGTGGATTGGTAACTTATGGAAATGTTGATGGGATGCCGTGATCCCATCAATGTTTGGGATCGTCACATGCCGGCTCGGCCGTCTTTGGATAAAGCGCAGCTTGGACGGAAGTCCCGCCCATCCGCGGCGCTTGCCCGGCAAAGCGCGGATAACCTAAGCTGATGGTCAATGGGGGATCACAGGGGCGGGCGATCCTGAGCGGTCCCGCCGACAGGAGGAAAAAGCGGGAATGTCATGGGATCATCGTGGGCTGAAGCAGGACACTCTAGAGGACCGGCGCTTCGTCAGAAATCTCGACTGGAACCTCCTCAAGATCTTTGCGGAGATTGTGCGCAGTAACGGCATCACCAACGCGGCCCATGCCCTTTGCCGCCAGCAGCCCGCCGTGAGCAGCGCGCTGAAACGGCTGGAAGAATATCTTGACAAGGAATTGTGCCGGCGGGGGCCCGGCGGCTTTTGCCTGACGGATCATGGCGAGCGGCTGGCCGCGATATGCGAAGAACTGGAAGACTTGGTGTTTTCACTTCAGCCGGAATTTGATGAGATCGACAACGATGTCTCAATTCAGATAAGAATTGTGACGGTGGCCAACATGGTTTCACCCAGGCTGGACGATACCATTGCCCGCTTCGGCAGGCGCTTTCCCCGGTCGGAGCTGCTCATAAAGGTCGCGCCCTGCCCGGACATTGAAACATCGGTGAAGAATGGCGAGGCGGATATTGGCGTTTGCCCCGCGCCAAGTTTTTTTGACGACCTGAAATACACTCTTTTGTCGGTTGAGCGGCATGTGCCGGTTTGCGGGAAACGACACGCCTTGTATGGGGCTCAATTGACGGATCGGCAAGACCTGGTCGATGAAGCCTTTATCATACCCGGAAACGACGAAGCCGGCCACATCCGTGATTTCCGGGAACGACACGGCTGGGGCGCCAAGATCGCCGGCCAATCACTGGACCTCTTTGAGGTAAGACGGATGTTGCTGGCCGGGCTGGGTGTCGCCCTTTTGCCTTTTGACTTTGTTCAATACGACTTGGATAGGGGGGCGCTCTGGGCCCTCATGCCGCCGCTCGAAGAACTGAACAACGAGGTTTACCTTGTCACCCATCGCAGGGGTGCCCGCGCCGGCGCGGCGCGTAAATTCGTCGATCTTTTGCCCGTGTGGTGAACGGCCTGCGAATGAAGTCGCCATGACTCCGCGTTGCGGGGTGTAGGACCAATGCCGGTCCACGCGGATATCAAGCGTCTGATGAAGAGTGTTTTACGGAACACTTTGACAAAAAAGGCCGCGGGCCGTCGGCTTGAATTTGTTCCTTTTCCGCGGCCGCTCGATCAAGGTCGGCCAAAAACGTGTTTAAAATGAGTGATTTCCGGGGAGTCCGCCGGGTCACGATCGAAAAATCGGAGCGGTAAACGAACTCCTCGGGCAAAATGGGTTTCATTTGCCTGCCGGCCACCCAGTGCGACGCGTAATGGGTCGGCAGAAATCCGATATGGCCGCCGCCCAGAACCAAGATAGCGGCCGCTTCAAGGTTTTGAACCAGGCCGCTGGAGGTTGAGCTTGTGTCACCCAATGGAAAAAGGTCGCCCTTGTCCAGATAAGACCGTGTCACCTTGCGGGCCGTCTGCACCGCGGCCCTTATCTCGGTTTCGTCATTCATCTTAAAAATAGGGTGCGAGGGGCCGCAAAAAAGTTCATTCACCTCCACATAGATTTTCCGGTAATCCAGTTCGGGAACCTGATGGTGGAAGGTGCCGATGGCCACGTCCGTGTCCTTGTCCAGCAGCGAGCGCTCGATCTCATCCGGCCGCATGATATCCAGATTGATGGACACGTCGTGACCGCGCTCTTCGAAGAGTTCGAAGGCCCGGACAATGGGGCAGCCCGGATCGCTCACCACGTTGTCAATGACGGCGATGCTCAAATAGCCGCTCAAGCTCCCCTTCAGTTCGGAGGTGATGTTTTGAAAGTCCTGATGGGCCCGGAAAATCTTCAGGGTTTCTTCGTAAACTCTTTTACCTTTCGCCGTCAGCTCGAAGCCCGTGCGTCCCCGTTCGCATAGCCGGATGCCCAGGCGCGCCTCCAACTGAGACATCTGACTGCTGATGGTCGACTGACCCACGTTCAAAATCGCCTGGGCGCTGGTAAAGCCGCGGCATTCAACCACGGCCTTGAAGACTTGAAGATGCCTCAGGTCAATATCGCTCAGCCGGTAGCCCATGGGAGAATGACGCGTTCAATCCTGATGTGGCGCTTCGAATCAAGGCCGCTGAACAAAGACCTGCCGCATTTTCGAAGGTACAAAAGACTAACTGATCCATTGTTCTGCATCAATGTTTATTTCATTAAACTGCAATTCTTTAAATGTGATTTGGGCAATAAGGTTCCTTTCGCTCGGTCAAACAACAAGAAAATTGATCGTACTGGGGAGGGGCCAATGTCGAGTTCCGACGTCCGTCAAGGTGACAAAGCCGCCGTCGTGGCACAGGGTCAAAGGACCCCGAAAAAGGAGCGCCAGAAGCAATTCTTGCGCTTGCTCACCCCAGTCGATTCCAAACAAACCGCCATTTACGGCGTTTTGGGCGCGGCCGCCTTTTTTCTCCTGTGGGAGGTCGGACACTATCTGACCCCGGAAGAAAGCCGCCGCTTCCTGCCGTCGCCGCAGCATGTGGTGGGGACCCTGATCCGGCTGATCGAAGAAAAGAATTTTTTGGCGGATGTCGGCATCAGCCTCTATCGGGTCATTTTCAGTTTCTTTGTCGCGACGGTCATCGCGGTGCCCCTTGGCGTGTTCATGGGCTGTTTCTCGAACATGCGGGCCTTGATCAATCCGATCCTCTCGGGCTGGCGCTATTTGCCGGCCGCCAGTTTCATCCCCCTGCTGCTTGTTTGGTTCGGCCCGACCGATACCCAGAAACTGGCCTTGTTGTTCCTGGGAGTGATTTTCTTTCTGGTGGCCTTGATCCTGGACAACACCGAAGCGGTGGAGAAGTCCCTCGTCGAGGCTGCCCTGACCATGGGTGCCAACCGCTGGCAGATCGTGATGGGCGTAGTCGCCCGGGCCGCGTCCCCGGCAATCGTCGATTCCCTGCGGAACATGATCGCGGTGAGTTGGACCTATCTTGTCATCGCCGAAATCGTGGCCGCCCAGGACGGTATCGGCGCCGTGATGATGCGCGCCGGCCGGTTCTTGAAGGTTGACATCATCATGGCGGGTATTCTCGCCATCGGCATTTTGGGTGTGCTGACGGACATCGCCTTTCGGCTCCTGGCCTATTGGATGTTTCCCTGGAACCGAAAGCGGCGGGGTTGATCATGACGCCTCAATCGAACGCGGCCATCACCGCGCAAAACGTAACCCGCAAGTACCTGGGCGGCAGCTTCACGGCGGTGGACGACGTGTCCCTGGACTTCCCCGAGGCTCAGGTGACGGCCTTCGTCGGTCCGTCCGGGTGCGGCAAAACCACCATGCTGCGCATGATCGCCGGTCTGGAAGATCCGACGCAAGGCAGCATTTCCGTTTATGGGGAGCCTGTTTTGGGACCGGGCCCCGATCGGGGAATGATCTTCCAGGCCTACACATCGTTTCCCTGGCTGACGGCTTTGCAGAACGTCGAATACGGCATGAAAATCATCGGTATCGGCAAAGCGGAACGCCGCGAGAAAGCTGAAAGGCTTCTCCAGGAAGTCCATTTGGGGCATGCCGCGGATTCCTACCCCAGCCAGTTGTCGGGCGGCATGAAGCAGCGCGTGGCCATCGCCCGGACACTGGCGCAGAACCCGACCGTCCTTTTGATGGACGAGCCTTTTGGCGCGCTGGACGCACAGGTGCGTTGGGAGATGCAGGAGATGATGATTGAGATCATCGAGGTTGAAAAAAAGACCGTCATCATGGTGACCCATGACATTCAAGAGGCCATCTATCTGGCCGATCGAATTGTGTTTTTCACCCGCAATCCGGGGCGCATCAAGCAGGACATTATCCTGGACTTCAAGGGGGGAAAGCGCTTCCCGCAAAAGGAGGCCCTTTTGGCGGAACCCGGGTACATCGATGTTGAACGGCAGTTGTTCGCCTGGATGCGTGAAGAAATCCAAAGCGGCTGAGGAAGAGCCCTACGAGGAAGAGCCATAAATTGTGTCGGGTCATTCGAACCCAAAACCCAAGGGAGGACAGCGTGAAACGAGCAAAAAAATTAGCTGGAATGGCCGCCGCCGCGGCGATGGCGGCTCTGTCTGTTTCCGGTGCGGCGAAGGCGGAAGAAGACTTCACCGTGTCGATTATTTCGGTGTCGGTTTATGCGCCCTGGTTCATTGTTCAGGAAAAAGGGTTGGCCGAGGGCATCAATGTGGAAACCGCCATCATCGAGGACACGACCGCGCGCAACGCCGGCCTGTCCAGCGGGGCGATCCAATGTATCATGACGACCATGGACAACGCGGTGGTGACCGCTTCGTCTGCGGTCCCCATTAAGCACGTGGCGGTGCCGCTCATGTCCTATGGCTTGGACCAGATGGTGGTTTCCGACGACATCAAAACGGAAGCGGACCTGCAGGGGCGTGATTTTGCCGCCGATTATGGGTTCTTAAACCACATGTGGATGCTGTTGACCCTGAAACGTGCAGGCATTCCCTTTGATGAGGTCACCCACAAAATCATGCTGCCCCAGGAATCGACCGCCGCTTTTGCCAGCGGGCAGCTGGATGTGGACGTGACCTGGATTCCCTTTTCCTTCCAATCACTGGAGCGGGACAATTCCCACCTGCTCAAGACCAGCCGCACGGACAGGACGTGGGAACGGGGCCTGATCTCCGATTCGATCTCGTGCAGCGAAGCCTGGTTGAAGGAAAAACCCGAGGTGGCCCGCGAGGTGGTCCGGGCGTGGTTTGAAGCGGTAGATTGGTGGAAGGAAAACCCCGAAGAAGGCAACGAGATCGTCGCCAAGGGTTTGGACTGGCCGGTTGAGGACGTGGCTCTGACCCAGAACGGCGCCATTATGCTCAACATCAATCAGAACATGGGCGCATTGGGCTTCGATGGCGGAAAACCGGTTTGCGAGAGTATGCCTGACGGCATTCCCTTGCCCCCTGAGGGCGAGAGCGGCTGGGGCAAACTGGTCGGCGCGGCGGAAGACTGTGAAGCCGGTTATCTGCCGAGCACCTGGTCGCTTTTTGCCGACGTCTATACGGAAGCCGGCGTGATGGATGATGGGATCGGCCCGGATCAAGGCCTTGACAATTCGATTATCGAATGGCTGGCCGCCGAAGGTTACGACAAAAAGTATGCTTCCAATAAATGGATCGGAAGGGTCGGGGAGCAATAGGCCAAGGCACATTGCGACCCCAGTGCAATGTTAGCCTGCCTGGAACTTGACGGCTTCTTCGGAAGCCGTCCCTTTTCCCGGCAAGGTGACCGTTGCAGCCGTGCCAAAATCCGAACCGGCCGGCCCGGCGGACCCTTTTGGAACCGGCGGACCCCTTTGGAAAAAACCGGAACCGTTTGTTAATCAGCGAGTAAAGGAAGAATAGATGCGTTCGCATTTTGACTATCAGCGGCCGTCCACCCCCCTTGAGGCGGTTCAGATGCGTGCTCAACTTGGGGAGAAAGCCAGGTACTGGGCGGGTGGAACGGACATTACCCTACAGTGGCAAAGAGAGCTCGCCCATCCGGAGCACTGCATCGACCTGACGTCTTTATCCCAGCTTGACTATATCGAGGTAGATGATCGCGAGCTGAAGATCGGGGCGCTGACCACCTTGGCGACGATCGAACGGTCGGCCGGTCGGCATCCGCATCTGAAAACAATGAGCGATGTGACAAAGCTCATGTGTACGCCGCAGACGCGCTCCATCGCGACGGTCGGCGGTAACATGTGCAATGCCTCGCCGGCGGCGGATTTGTCGCCGCTCTTCATTGCCTTGGACGCAAAGGCCAAGATACTGGGGGCCGGGGGAGAGGACGCGGTCCCCTTGATTGATTTTTTTAAGGGCGTGAACAGAACCTCCGTCTCCAACGGTGATCTGCTTTTGGAAATCACTATTCCGCTGTCATCGAATGCCAGGACCGAAGCGTCCTATCGGCGCATTGACCGTACCGTGGTGGAATGGAGAATGCCGACAGCTATGAATGGGATTTCGGAAACGGCCAGACTTCCAATCTGTCCAATCCGGTAATCGTTTTCGATTTAAGCGAAGTCCCC
>JANQKX010000458.1 GCA_028280915.1 Kiloniellaceae bacterium | reverse complement strand
CCAGGTAAACCTCGGCCAGGAGTTCGCAGTCCAAGAGGGCGCCATGGTAGCTGCGGGCCGAGTTGTCGATCTCAAAGCGCCGGCAGAGGGCATCCAGATTGACCTGGGCGCCCGGAAAACGCTTGCGGGCCAAGGCCACCGTATCGGTCGCCCGCGTGGAATCGATGAGGGGCAGACCGATCTGTTTTAGTTCCCAATTGAGGAACTTCAGGTCGAACTGGGCATTGTGAATGACCAGCCGGGCCTCGCCCAGGAAATCCAAAAAGGACTGGGCGATGGCGGAAAACACCGGTTTGTCCCGCAGAAAATCCTCGGTCAGGCCGTGGATGCGGGCGGCCTCCTCGGGCATGTCCCGTTCCGGGTTGATGTATTCCCGGTAGGTGCGCCCGGTGGGGATATGATGCAGCAACTCCAGGCCCGCCACTTCCACGATGCGGTGGCCGGCGGCGGGATCAAGGCCGGTTGTTTCCGTATCGAGAACGATTTCGCGCATGGCGTCGCTGTGCCGTCAAAAGCCTGTTGGGCGGGTTGGGGCCGCTGGGGTCAATGACCTTTCGCAGAATCGCGGCCAGTTGTCCATAAGTGTATGCCTTGCCAAGCCCCGAGGGGACCACAAAATCCGCCCGCCGGCATTTCTCCGCTTCGCTCATCTGGCGGGCGCGGATTTGCTGAAAGCGGGCCGGTGTCATGCCGGGCCGGGACAGCACCCTGGCGGCCTGCACGAAGGGCGGGGCCGTGACCACGATGACCCAGTCGCAGAGGGCGCCGCCGTGGGTTTCGAACAACAAGGGAATATCCAGCAACACGGCGCGCCGGCCGTGGCGCCGCTGCCGCTTGATGAAATCCCGGGCTTCACCCCGCACCAGGGGATGGAGAATGGCCTCCAGGCGGGCGAGGGCGGGTCCGTCACCGAACACCGCCTGTCCCAGGATCTTGCGGTCGATAGCCCCATCGCGCAGGGCCGCGGGAAATTGTGCCGCCACGGCTCTTACGGCGCCGCCGCCCGGCCCCAGAAGGCGATGGACGCAGGCATCGGAATCGTGTACCGGCAGGCCCATACGGCGCAGCATGTGCGCGGCCGTGGACTTGCCCATGCCGATGGAGCCCGTGAGGCCGAGCACGATCACGTCGCCGCGTCCAACAGCCGGCGCCGCAGCTCTTTCGTCACCTGGGGGTCCGTGCCGAACCAGCGTTTGAAACCGGCCCGGGCCTGATGCAGCAGCATGCCCAAGCCGTCCACCACCGGGTTGCCGCGCAAGCGACCCGCGCGCAGGAGTTCGGTTTCCAAGGGCTTGTAAACGATATCGTTGATCACGGCCGAGGTGGGAAAGTCCTCCAAGCGAAGGGGCAGGGGAGGTTGCCCTGCCATCCCCAAGGAGGTGGAATTGACCAGCAGATTGGCCCCAGACAGAGCGGTCTCTCGCTCTTCCCAGGCCACCGCGACCACCCTTTCACCAAAATGGGAGGCAAGGTCTTGAGCCTTGGCGATGGTGCGGTTGGTCAGGCGGACCTGGGGCACACCCGCGTCGAGCAGCGCAAAAATCACCGCCCGGGCCGCCCCGCCGGCACCCAAGACGACCGCCGGGCCGCCCGAGGCCTGCCAAGACGGTGCGCCTTCGCGCAGGTTTTCGAAAAAGCCAAAGGCATCGCTGTTGGTGCCGACCAGGCGATCCTCGTCGAAATAAAGGGTGTTCACCGCCCCGATGGCTTTCGCCACGTCGGAGACCTGATCCACCAAATCCAGAACCGCGACCTTGTGGGGTACGGTCACGTTCGCGCCCACCAAGCCTTGCTCTGCCATGCCGGCGATGAATGCGGGCAGATTCTCGGGCGCTACCGGCAGGAGGTCATAGGCGCCAGCCAGGCCATAGTGGGACAGCCAATGGCCATGAATATGGGGCGAGAGGGATTGGGCCACGGGCCAACCGATCACGCCCGCCTTGGGGCAGGGGCCTTGAGTCGTCATGTGCCGATCACCCGATGTTCGCGCAGCAGAGAGAGCAATGGAAAAAGGGGCAGACCCCGAATGGCAAAATAGTCTCCATCGATGCGGCTGAACAATTGCATGCCGAACCCTTCCACCTGATAGGCGCCCACGGAAGATAAGGCGTCGTCTCCCACGGCTGCCAGATAGTCGTCGATGAAACCATCGCTCAGGACGCGCATGGTCATACGAGCGGTTTCCTGGTGGTGCCAAATGGACGCGCCGTTTTGATAGACACAGACAGCGCTGTGCAGTTCATGGGTCTTGCCGCCCAGCGCCATGAGGTGAGCCTTGGCATGGGCCAGATCCGCCGGTTTGTCAAACCACTGGCCAGCGCAGCTGAGCATCTGGTCGGCCCCGATCACCAAGGCCGCGCCCTGGTTCTGCGACACCCGTCTTGCCTTGAGATCCGCCAGGGCTTGCGCGGTCTCTCGCGCGGACCCGCCGCTTTCCCGCATGGCGGCCTTGATTTCCCCCTCGTCCACTCGGGCCGGCAATTGCTGGGCCCGCAAACCCGCGCAAGCCAGCAGATCGGCCCGCGACCTGCTGGCGGAGGCCAAGATCAGTTTTGGACCTAACGCATTAAAAAGACTGTTTTGTCTTTCCTCGGACGGGTTGTCAGGTGGCAAGGTCTTGGTACCTGGAATAATGGTTCATGATGGTCGCCGCGGTTTCCTCGATGGATCGGCGCGTCACGTCGATCAGGGGCCAGCCTTGCTGGGTGCAGAACTTGCGCGCCATGGCCACTTCCTCACGGACGGATTCCAAGTCCACATAATCGGTCTGGTCGTCGGCTTCGGAGATCATGCGCAAACGGTTTTTACGGATCTGCACCAAGCTCTCCGGATCCTTGGTCAGGCCCACCACGAGGGGCTTTTTGGCCTGCAGCAATTCCGTCGGGATGGGGCAGCCCGGCACCACCGGCACGTTGGCGGCCTTGATGCCCCGGTTGGCCAGGTAGAGGCAGGTGGGCGTCTTGCTGGTGCGGGACACCCCGACCAAGACGATGTCGGCGGCCTCTAGATCGGAAAACAGCTGTCCGTCGTCGTGGGCAAGGGCGAAGTTCATGGCCTCCATGCGGTTGAAATACTCCGCGTCCAAGGCGTGCTGAAGGCCGGGCTGACCGCTCATCTCCACGCCGAAGTAGTTGGCCAGGCTGTGCATGACCGGGTCCAGTACGGGAATGCAGGGCAGACCCAAGCGGCGGCAGCCCTCGATCAAATCATTGCGGAGCTTGTGATTGACCATGGTGTAAAGCACGGCGCCGGGGCTGGCCTCGATGCCGCGGATGACCTTTTCCATCTGGCCGCGGGTGCGCACCAGGCTCCAAACATGCTCGATGGGCTCCACCCCCTCGAACTGAACAAGACAAGCCCGGGCCACCGAATTGATGGTCTCGCCCGTCGCATCGGACACCAAATGGAGATGATGACTGGTCATATTTTTTCCCGACTGAAGAGGGACAGCGTGCAGGCCCTCACTTATACAAAAAAAATTTCGATCTCAAATCCTGTGGATGAAAGGTACGTGAAGTCTACGGACTCGTGGAAAACAGGGGCAAGAAAAATCCGCTCCCCAAACCGGTCCCGGTTTTCGTTCAATTGTTCGCCGGTTTTCAGCCGCCATTCAACGGCTGTGAAAGGGCGGCGCAACCGGATTGGCGATGATTGTTGCTCCCGTTATCCACCTTTTTCGGCCGGGCCGCCAGCGCCAGGAAATCTCTCTCTTTGAGTTTCTTTTACGGCAGTCGTTAACAGTTTGTTAACATTTACGCTCGAACGCGCGTTTTTCCGCCATCCCTTGGGGACAAGTGACTAATCCCCAACATCCACAGGACATACAACAACCAACAACCAAATTTTATTTTTAAGTTTTTTTGTATTTTGTATGGCGCAAGGGGAGAGTGAGTAACCCTTGAACCATGGGATTTTCGGACGATCTTGTCTTAATCTAGGGCTTGTCGAAGGCATTGAGGTCTGACATACCCTGGGCCCACTTCAAAAGCTCTTTTCGATTTTTCCTCCCGTCCCCTTTCAACCAACGGAAACATCTGGATTTGCTGAGCAAAGATAAAACTCTCATTCGGGTGCTTTCCGGCGAAAGCCTGCAGCCTCCGCCCATCTGGCTGATGCGCCAAGCGGGCCGCTATTTGCCGGAATATCGCCAAACCCGAAAGCAAGCCGGCAGTTTTTTGGATCTCTGCTACAATCCGGAACTGGCTGTCGAGGTCACCTTGCAGCCCATTCGCCGCTATGGCTTCGACGCGTCGATTTTGTTTTCCGATATCCTCGTCGTGCCCCATGCCTTGGGCCAGAAACTCTGGTTCGTGGAAGGGCAGGGACCAAAGCTGACCGCCCTGGAAAACGCCGCGGCCGTTGCCCAGTTGGACCGCTCTGGTTTTCATGACCGTCTGGCCCCGGTTTACGAGACGGTCCGCGGCCTATCCCAAGCCCTGCCGGCAGAAACCGCTCTCATCGGCTTTTCCGGCGCGCCCTGGACGGTGGCCAGCTACATGATCGAAGGCGGTTCGTCCCGGGACTTCGCCACGGCCAAGCTCTGGGCCTATAAAGACCCGTCTGGTTTTTCCCAACTGATTGATTTGTTGGTGGAAATGACGGCCGAATATCTCTGTCGGCAGATCGAGGCTGGCGCCGAAGTCCTTCAGATCTTTGATTCCTGGGCCGGCGCCTGGCCGGCGGATCAGGTGATCAAATGGTCTCTTCAGCCGATTTTGGCCATCGTGCGGGCGGTGAAGGCTAAGCATCCTCATGTCCCGGTCATCGTTTTTCCCAAGGGCGTGGGTCCCAACTACATCGCCTTCGCGGCGATCGAAGAATTCGATGGCCTTAGCTTGGACAGTTCCCTGCCGCTGGGATGGGTCAAGGACAATCTGGCGGGCAAAATTACCCTTCAGGGCAACTTGGATCCTTTGTTGTTGGTCAGCGGTGGGGATGCCCTGGCGGCGGCGGTCGACAAGATCTTGGAAATCTTCGCCGGCACCCCTTTCATCTTCAATCTTGGCCACGGCATCGTACCCCAAACCCCGCCCGAGCACGTGGCCGAACTGGTGGCGCGGGTACGTGGGCAAGTCTCCAAGGCAGGGTGAGGGCGACTCATGGTGCAGACAGCCACGCGCAAACTGGCGGTGATCCTGTTCAATCTGGGCGGGCCGGATCAAAAGGCGTCGGTCGAGCCTTTTTTATTCAATCTTTTCAACGATAAAGCCATTATCGGCCTGCCGTGGCCCCTGCGCTGGCTGCTGGCAAAACTAATTTCCAAGCGACGGGCGCCCATTGCCCAGGAGATTTATGAACACCTGGGTGGGGGATCGCCGTTGCTGCCGAATACGGTCGCTCAGGCCCAGGCCTTGGAAAAGCGCCTGGACGGCACCGAAGGAATATCCTGCAAGGTTTTTATCACCATGCGCTATTGGCACCCCTTCGCCGCCGAGACGGCCCAGGAGGTCAAGGCCTATGATCCCGATGAGATTGTGTTGCTGCCCCTTTATCCCCAGTTCTCCACCACGACCAGCGCGTCGTCCTTGCGGGATTGGAATCGCGCGGCGAAAGCAGCGGGGTTAAAAGCAGCGGTGCGAACGGTCTGTTGTTATCCCCGAGCTACGGGGTTTGTGGCCGCGGTTGCCGACAAGATCATGCCGCTCCTTGCCCAGGCCCGGGAAAACGGGCCGGCCCGCCTGTTGTTCTCCGCCCATGGCCTGCCAAAAAAAGTGATAGACCGGGGCGATCCCTATCAGTGGCAGGTAGAGCAGACCGCCGAGGCGGTGGTGAACGCGCTGGCGTTGCCCGATTTGGGCCCCGACTTAGACTACGTGGTCTGTTACCAAAGCCGGGTTGGCCCCTTGGAATGGATCGGTCCGGCCACCGAAGAGGAGATCGAGCGTGCCGGTCAGGAGGGCCGGTCCCTGGTGGTATGCCCCATCGCCTTTGTATCGGAGCATTCCGAAACCCTGGTGGAGCTGGATATCGAGTATGGGGAACTGGCGGAAAAGGCCGGTGTGCCCTTATACCTGAGGGTGCCCACGGTGGATGCCCATCCGGCCTTTATCGAAGCCTTGGCGGATGCGGTCTTGGGCGCCTTGACCAGGGACATGGGGGTCGGCTGCCAGGAAGGTAGACGGATTTGTCCGGGACAATGGGCCGGATGCCCTTTATCGGCTTAAGGCTCTGGAATCTTTTCTGTTTTCAATAGGGTTGAGGAAATAGGGGAAGATGGTGGGATTTCTTGGCGAGGCCTATCTGTGGGTCAAAGCCCTTCATATCATTGCGGTGATCGCCTGGATGGCGGGCATGCTATATCTGCCGCGCCTTTATGTTTATCACAGTGAATCCGAGCCCCATTCGATACAGTCCGAGACCTTCAAGGTGATGGAGCGGCGTTTGCTGCGCTATATCACCAATCCGGCCATGATCGTCACCTGGGCGGCCGGCTTGGCCCTGGCGTTTAACGTGGATGCTTGGTCGGAGCCTTGGTTTCACGCCAAGCTGACGTTTTTGGTCGGCATGCAAGTGACCCATGCCGCCTATGCCCGCTGGCGCCGACAGTTCGCGGTGGATCAAAACCGCCATAGCCCGCGGTTTTATCGGATGATGAACGAAGTGCCCACGGTGCTGATGATCGGCATTGTCATTTTTGCCATTGTTCGGCCCTTCTAGCGGCCTATATATAAGGGGTGAGCAGGGACACGGCTCGTCTTCATCTAAAACTCAGATGGTGCCAACAGGCCCTTGACTCTGTTCAATCCTTGCTTTATCGAACCGCTTATCTTATGTCGCATCGATCGAGGCGGCGAACTCCACCTTTCGATGGTTTAAGCCACTCTTCGATGGTTTAAGATCCTAGTAACCGGCCCCGTGTAGGCTGAGGAAACGCCCTCCTATTTCCAATGACCCTTTTCCGAGACCACTTGGATGAGCTTTGATTCGGGCCGCTAAGCCTTAGGCGCTCATAAGATCATCATCGCCATATTATCGGCGAGCCGGTCCCGTCCTGCCCCCGCATGTCCCTCACTTGTTAGGCATCACGCCCATGAACCTTCAGGAATTGAAAGCTAAAACCCCCGCCGATCTTTTGGCCTATGCCGAGGAATTGGAGATCGAAAACGCCAGCACCCTGCGCAAGCAGGATATGATGTTTGCCATCCTCAAACATCTGGCCGAAAACGATCAGCCGATTTATGGCTCGGGCGTCTTGGAGATCCTGCAAGACGGTTTCGGCTTTTTGCGATCTCCGGAATCCAACTACCTGGCCGGCCCGGACGACATCTATGTAAGCCCTAGCCAAGTACGCCGCTTCGGCCTGCGCACGGGCGATACGGTGGAAGGTCAGATTCGCTCGCCCAAGGACGGGGAGCGCTATTTCGCACTCTTGAAGGTCAGCCAGATCAACTTCGATCCGCCGGAAAACTCCCGGCACCGCATCAACTTCGACAATCTGACGCCGCTTTATCCGGAAGAAAAAGTCACCCTGGAAGTGGATGATCCCCAGATCAAGGATCTGACGCCGCGGGTGATCGATTTGACCGCACCCATCGGCAAGGGCCAGCGGGCCTTGATCGTGGCGCCGCCCCGTACGGGCAAGACCATGATCCTGCAGAACATCGCCAAGTCCATCGCCCACAATCACCCCGAGGTGATCCTGATCGTCCTTCTGATCGACGAGCGGCCTGAGGAAGTGACGGACATGGACCGCTCTGTTAAAGGCGAGGTGGTGTCTTCCACCTTCGACGAGCCGGCCAGCCGGCACGTGCAGATCGCCGAGATGGTGATCGAGAAAGCCAAGCGCCTGGTGGAGCACAAAAAAGACGTGGTGATCCTCCTGGACTCCATCACCCGCCTGGCCCGGGCCTACAACACCGTGGTGCCGTCTTCGGGCAAGGTGCTGACCGGTGGTGTGGATGCCAACGCCCTGCAACGCCCCAAGCGATTTTTCGGCGCGGCCCGGAACATCGAGGAGGGCGGCTCGCTCACCATCATCGCCACGGCGCTGATCGACACGGGCAGCCGCATGGACGAGGTGATCTTCGAAGAATTCAAGGGCACCGGTAACTCGGAAATCGTGCTCGACCGCAAACTGGCGGACAAGCGCACCTTCCCGGCCATCGACATCGGCAAGTCCGGTACCCGCAAGGAAGAGCTCTTGGTGGACAAGGGTACACTCTCCAAGATGTGGGTCCTGCGCCGGATCCTCATGCCAATGGGCGTGACGGATTCCATGGAATTCCTCACCGACAAGCTCAAGCATTCGAAGAACAACGCGGATTTCTTCGATGCCATGAATCAGTAGAAACCAAGTTTCTCACGGCAAAAAGCCCCGGCCGCGATTGGCGCCGGGGCTTTTTTGTTCCTTTGGCTCGAATCTTAGGGGATCAGCACCGTGGAGCCGGTGGTCTTGCGGCCTTCCAAATCCTCGTGGGCTTGCTGTGCCTCGGCCAGGGCATAGGTCTGGTTGACCCGGATTTGCACCGCGCCGCTGCCGACCACCTCGAACAGGGCAGCGGCGCAGTTCCGCATTTCCTGTTCCGTGGCCACGTAGTCCATCAAGGTGGGGCGGGTGAGGAAGAGGGAGCCCTTTTGCGTCAAGATGGCCGGATTGATGTCCGGGGGCGGACCGGAGGCATTGCCGAAACTGACCATGAGGCCACGCCGCTGGAGGCAGTCCAGGGAGGCATGGAAGGTGTCCCGGCCCACACCGTCATAAACCACGGGCACGCCCACACCGTCGGTCAGGGCCGCGACTTTTTCAGGCACGTTTTCCGTGCGGTAGTTGATGGTGTGGTGGCAGCCGTGCGCCGCAGCCAGCTCCGCCTTTTCCTCTGAACCCACGGTCCCGATCACCGTGACGCCCAGGTGGTTCAGCCATTGGCAGGCAATCAGTCCCACACCGCCGGCGGCGGCATGGAACAAGACCGTCTCGCCGGCGGAAACCGGATAGGTGCGGCGAATCAGGTACTCCACGGTCATGCCTTGCAGCATCATGGCGGCGGCCTGCTGGTCGCCGATGCTGTCGGGCAGGGGCACTACCTTGCTCGCGGGCAAGTTCCGTTCTTCGGCGTAGGCACCCAGGGGCCCGGCGCCATAGGCTATGCGCTGGCCGACTTTGAGGTTCGCGACGCCGTCACCCACGGCCTCCACCACGCCGGCGGCTTCCAGACCGATACCGCTGGGAAGGTTGGGCAGGGGGTAAAGGCCGGATCGATGATAGGTATCGATGTAGTTGAGGCCGACGGCGGTTTGCCGCACCCGGATCTCGCCAGGCCCCGGAGCATCCACGGCCACCTCTTCATAGGACAGGACGCCGGGGCCGCCCTGCGCGTGAATACGGATTGCTTTGCTCATGATGCCAGGTGCTCGCGCAGGAAGGAAATGGTGCGGCCGTTGGCCAGTTCAGCCGACGCCTGGTTGAAGTGAGCGCCCTTGGGGCGGGCGAAGGCATGGTCCTGGCCCTTATAAAGGTGATAGGTCACCTGGGCATGGCCTTCCAAGCCGGCCTTTAGCTTGGCTTGGGCCTCGGCGGGGAAAAACTGATCATTTTCCGCCACGTGCAGCATGAGAGGTTTACTGATTTGGTCCTTTTCGCCGACCAGTTCGTCCAGGCCGACCCCGTAGTAGCTGACATTGCAGTCCGAGTCCGAGCGGGTGGCCATCAAAAAGGCCATCTTGCCGCCCAGGCAATAGCCGATCGACCCGGCTTTTCCGGTGGCGGACCCATGGTCGCGGCAACTGGCCAGGGTGGCCTTCAGGTCTTCAATGCCTTTGTCCACGTCGAAGGCTTGGAACAGCTCAAAGGCCCGGGCCCATTCCGCCTCGGTTTGATCGGTGATTTGGATGCCCGGTTCGATGCGCCAAAAAAGATCCGGACAGCAGGTGATGAAACCTTCGCCGGCCAGCCAGTCACAGGCGTCGCGCATGACTTTGTTCACGCCGAAAATTTCCTGGGAAACCACGACCGCGGGGGCCGGCGTGGCTTCGGGGAGGGCCAAATAAGCGGCAAAGCTGCCGTCTGCTCCGTCAATGGTGATGTCTGGCATGTCAGTCCTCTTGATTGTCGGTCAATGGATGGGGGGCGGAAGGGCCAGAGAGGCTCGGTCGATCCTAGCCGCCTCGGCGCCTTTTTGTCATCAGCGTTCGGCCGCGGGGTTAGAAAAAGGACAATTGTTCCTTAAGGGCGCCTTCCAGGACCAATAGCTCGGTTTTGGTGCTGCGGCCCTCGCCGCCGGAAAAGCCGCCCAGCTCGCCGGCGGCGGCCAGTACCCGGTGACAGGGGATAATGATGGGAATGGGGTTGCTGCCGCAGGCGCCGCCCACGGCCCGGGCGACCGATCCCAGATCCTGGGCCAGATCGCCGTAGGTCCGCGTCTTGCCATAGGGGATGGCCAGCATGGCGTCCCAAACGCTTTTCTGAAAGGGGGAACCGGACGGCGCGAGGGGGAGGTCGAAGTCCTTTAGATCCCCGGCGAAATAGGCCGTGAGCTGGCGTTCGGCCTCCGCTAAGAGCGGCGAATCCTCCCGCCGACCGCTGCCCCAGGTCACGCACACGATGGCCTCGCCCGATTGGGTGATGCAGATGGGGCCTTGCGGCGAGGGGATGGTGCATTCCGGCATGACGCGTTAGGCCCTTACCGTTTGAGTGAGAGTGTCGCGTAGCGCTTGCGGATCGGTGATGGGCAGACTGCAAGTTTGACCACGGCAGATGTAGACCGTGGTTTTGCCGTCCACCTGGGATTTGCCGGCAGCGGGATGGCCAGGGGGCAGGGCCTGTTCAAGTGCCACGCATTGGAGGATTCGGTTTGGCACCTCGATCTGGTGAATAACCGCCATAATCTCTTTATGGTCCGTTTGATCCTTGGCGCCGATAACGACCAACTGAACCGGCGCAATGACCAGTTCCGCATTGGAAAGAAAAGCTGCCAGGGGAAAAATGTTGCGGCCCAGTTGGCCGGCAAAGGTCGCCATGAGGGCCTCGGCCCGCTCCAGATAACCGCGCTCGCCGCTATGGTGATAAAGCCGGGCTAAAACGCCCAGAATGGTGCCGTTGCCGCTGGGCACGGCTGAATCATTGGCGGTTTTGGTGCGCACGATCAGGTCGCCCGCGTCTTCGTGGGTTAGGAAGTAGCCCCCGTCCTTATCATCCCAAAAATGGTCGTCCAGCACCGTCAGCCACGCCCGGCATTGATCCAGGTAGGCGCGGTCCGCCGTGACCTCATAGAGCGCCAGGGCCGCCTCGCAAAGGTTGGCGTAATCGTCCAAGGTGGCGGCGTGCTTGGCGGTGCCGTGGCGCCAGGAATGTCTTAACGACCCTGAACAGACCATTTGGTCTTTAACGAATTGGAAAGCTTTTTCGGCGGTTTCCAGCCATTCCGGC
>JANQKX010000444.1 GCA_028280915.1 Kiloniellaceae bacterium | reverse complement strand
GGCCCCGCCGGTCACCTTGGCAAAGAGGCTCTGGGCCGCCTTGCGGTGAAAGGTGGGGATGGCCTCGCGGGGATCTTCCAGGGCCGCCGGAGACACGGCGTCGGCCTGATCCACGGACAGGCTGCCGGCCCGCTCCCGCCGGGACGGCTCCATGCCGCCGCCCACGTCCACGGGCGGCGGAGCAAAGAAGCTGTCCCGCTGCCGGTCCGGCGCCGGTTGAGACCGCACGTAGTTTTGCACAGGCTCGGGCGCAGGGGCCGGTTCAGGCTGCGGTTCGCTGAGCTGAGGCACCGGCTGGAACAAGGGTTCCTCGATCTCACGTGGCATTTCCCGTGGCATCTCACGCGGCGCCAGCTCCACCTTTTGCTCTGGCTCAGGCAGGCTTTCTTGCGGCGCGGCGAGCACCGCCTCGGGCGCCTCAGCCGCCTGAGTCACGGCCTTGGCCGCCGTTGCGGCACCGGCCCCGAACAGGCCGCTGTCACCATAGGCGCGGGCCGGCGCGGAAGCGGTCTTGGCCACAAAAGGTTCCGGCCGCTTGGTCTCCGGCTTTTCTTCCTTGCGGACCTTCTCCGTCACCACGCTCAAGGAGACCGGCTTTGGATTGGCCAAGGCTTCCGCGTCGATACCGGTGGCGACCACCGAAACCCGCATCTTGCCTTCCATGCCCTGATTGAAGGTGGAACCGAAGATGATGTTGGCCTCCGGGTCCACTTCGTCGCGGATGCGATTGGCCGCTTCGTCCACCTCGAAGAGGGTCAGGTCCATGCCGCCGGTGATGTTGATCAGGACGCCCCTGGCCCCCTTCATGGACACATCGTCCAGCAGGGGATTGGAAATGGCCGCTTCGGCCGCGTCCACCGCCCGGTTGTCACCGTCCGCCTCGCCGGTACCCATCATGGCCTTGCCCATCTCGGACATGACCGAGCGAATATCGGCGAAGTCCAGGTTGATCAGGCCGGGATGCACCATCAGGTCGGTCACACCCCGCACGCCGGAGTCCAGCACGTCGTCGGCCATCTTAAAGGCATCGGCAAAGGTGGTTTTTTCATTCGCCACCCGGAACAGGTTCTGATTGGGAATGATGATCAGGGTATCGACGAACTGGGTCAGCTCGTTGATGCCGGATTCGGCCAAGCGCATGCGGTGCACGCCCTCGAAATGGAACGGCTTGGTGACCACACCAACGGTCAAGATGCCGGATTCCCGCGCCGCCCGGGCAATCACCGAGGCCGCCCCGGTGCCCGTGCCGCCGCCCATGCCGGCCGTGACGAAGACCATGTTGGAGCCCTGCAACTCGGCCAGGACCTCTTCCATGGACTCTTCGGCTGCCGCCCGGCCGATGTCAGGCCGCGAGCCGGCCCCCAATCCCCGGGTGATGTTGCGGCCCAGCTGAACATGACGGTCGCAAAGCGACTGCTGCAAGGCCTGTGCGTCTGTGTTGGCCACCAAGAACTCCACCCCGGAGAGCTTGGACGTGATCATATTGTTGACGGCATTTCCTCCGGCACCGCCCACACCGATGACCGTGATCTTGGGCGCAAGATCAAGGTCGTTAGAAGGTACGTTTATATTCAAGGTCATAATCCCCTCCACTAGCCCTATTTTAGATCTGTTTCATTTGCCGCCGCTGGCGGCGCTGAGCAAAAAGGTCAAACTGTCCCGATACGGTCGAGACCACCGCTTCTTTCCTGTCAAAAATGTTCACGAAACCAGTGACTCAACCGGCCGACGAGGCCCTCGAGTTCTTTTTCTTCTTCCCGCGCGTCGTATTGCACGGGCATTTCCGCCCCGAGGGCATAGACCAAAAGCCCCGCGCAGACCGCGTAAGCGGGCCCCCGCGTCGCTTCGGCCAGACCGTCGACCCGGTTGGGCCGGCCGATCCGAACTTGTTTGTCCAATATCAGGCTCGCCAGTTCCCGCAGGCCCGGCACCTGACAGGCGCCGCCGGTCAGGACCACCCGCCGGCCGGCCACCTTGTCGAAGCCGCTGGCCTCCAGGCGGGAGCGCACCAGCTCCAGGGTCTCTTCCAGGCGCGGCTGGATAATGCCGACCAAGAGGGAACGGGGCACTTGATGGGAATCGTCGTCCTCCCCCTCGCCCACCTGGGGCACGTCGATCATTTCCTGCTCATCGGCCGGCATGGGCATGACGTGCCCATAAAGGGTCTTCATGCGCTCGGCATGGCTGATCGGGGTGGACAGCCCGCGGGCGATGTCGTTGGTCACGTGGATGCCGCCCACGGGCACCACGTCGGTGAAGATCACATTGCCTTCCAAGAACACGGAAATGGTGGTGGTGCCGCCGCCCATATCGATCAGGGTGACACCCAGGTCCATTTCATCCTCGACCAGGCTGGACAGGGCCGCCGCATAGGGCGACACCACGAAGCCCGAGATATCCAAGTGGCAGCGCTGGATGCAGGCGGTGAGATTGCGGATCGCGCTGGAGGCGGCCGTGACCACGTGCAGGTTGACCCCCAGCTGTTCGCCGCACATGCCCAAGGGATCGCGGATGCCCCGATTACCGTCGATGGAAAAGCCGGTGGGAATGGAATGCACCGTCTGGCGGCCGGCCTGCATGTCTTCGTCGAGGGCGTGGTGCTGCTGGCCCTGGGACAGGACCCGCCGCAGATCCGCCTCGCCCACTTCGTGGCCGTCGATCATAACCTCGATCCCGATGGAGCTGGACGCCGGATAGCCGCCCGAGAGGTTCACGATGACCCGGTCCACGGTTTCCCCGGCCATCTGCTCGGCGGCGTGCACCGCGTTCAGGATTGCCGCCTCGGCCAAATCCAGGCCGATGATGCTGCCGCCCTTGACCCCCTGGCTGGCCTGCTGGCCAATGCCGATGACCCGCGCCGCGCCGTTGCCCTGTTCCCGCGCGATGAAACAGCAAACCTTGGAGCTGCCCACGTCCAGCGCCGCGACCAGGCCGTTTTTGCTAAAGCCCCGTCTCATGCCGTCGCGCTCCCAACTGCCGCACTGTTCATGGCCTGGTGTTCCATCAGCATTCCTCAAGTGCTCTCTTCGTCGTTCGTGGGATGGGTCAAAGGTTTGGCGCCGGGCGAGGTGCGGACCACGAAGCGGTCCGGCAGGCGCATGTCGATCACCTTCACATCGCGGGTGAAGACCACATGTTCACGCTCCGCCTCGGCCAGGCGGCGCCAGGCCGAGTCAATGTTTTCCTCGGGCAATTGTACTTCGATGTCCCCATCGATCTGTAGATTCCAGCGGCGCTCGCTGACCCAAACCGCGCCCGAGACCCGTTCCTTGAGATCCGGCTCGCTGGCCAATAAATCGATGAGCCCCGCGGCATGGGCCGAAGCGCCGGGTCCGACCACCAGGGGCAGCTCGGCGAAGCGGCGGACCTGGTCGATGGGGATGATTTCGCCCGAGCGGTCGATTAGGTGCCGGTCACCGTGCAGCTGCCAGATAGCCAAGGGCTGCCGTTCCTCCAAGGTCACGAAGATCACACCGGGCAGCTGACGTTCCACCTGGGCACTGCGGACCCAAGGCAGGGCTTCCAGGCGCGCCCGGCCGGCCACCGGATCGATTTTCAGGATGGGCATGTCCCGCTCGATTTCCAACGCGCTCAGGATGGCCTCCACCTGGGTGCGTTGCCGGCCCGTCACCTGCAGATCCATGACCCGCAGTCCGGAATCGGCGCTGGCCTGATAAGCCATCTCCACCGCCTGCTCGGCCTGGTGATGGACCCAGCCCGACTGCCACAGCCAGGCGCCGCCGGCGATGACACCCATAACGGCGGCAAAACCGCTTGCGGCCAAGATCGCCCGGGGCTTCAAGAACACGGGGACCGGGCGGCGTTGGGGCCGGCGCGTGGATTTGCTGGCGCGGGCAGCCGCAGTCCGGTTCATCTTGGTCCTGGCCACCTTGGTCCGCGTCGCTTTGGTCGCGGCCTTCTCGGCCCGCTTCGGCGCGGCCTTGGCCTTGCTCGCGGCCGGCGTGCGCTTGGCGCGCTTATCCTTGGGCTTGGCGCTTAGGAATCGCATGCGGCGTGCTCCACCATCCAGGCGCAGAGGTCGGGAAAGGACATGCCCAGGTAACGGGCCTGTTCAGGCACCAGGCTCAGGGCGGTCATGCCTGGCTGGGTATTGGTCTCCAGATAAAACAATTCGCCTGGGCTGTTTTGCGTGTCGTCATAGCGGAAATCAGATCGGGTCACGCCCCGGCAGCCCAAGGCCTTGTGAGCGGCCACGGCGGCCGCCAGGGCATCCTGGGTGGTGCTGTCGGGAATTTCCGCCGGCACCACGTGGTCGGCTTTGCCTTCGGTGTACTTGGCCCGATAGTCATAAAAGCCTACCCGGGGAATGATCTCCGTGACCGCCAAGGGCTTGTCGCCCATGACCGAGACCGTAAGCTCCCGCCCAGGAATGAACTGTTCGATCAACAGGCGGTCGCCCAAGCGGCGCAGCTCATCATCGAACACGGGATGATTGTCCCCTGGCTGTACAATGTGCACGCCCACCGAGGAGCCTTCGTTGACCGGCTTGACCACATAGGGCCGCGGCATGGGATCACCCGCCATAAGCTCTTCCGGGGTCACAATGCGTCCTTCCGGACTGGTGATACCGGCGGCCGCGACAATGTGCTTGGAGACCACCTTGTCCATGGCCAAGGCGGACGCCATGACCCCGGAGTGGGTGTATTTGATGTCCAACAGCTCCAGCAGGCCCTGGACGGAACCGTCCTCGCCCCAGCGCCCATGCAAGGCATTGAAGACCACATCGGGTTTGGGGCTGAGGGCGCGCAAAAGCGCGGCCACATCGGTGTCCACCACAACCTCTTTGACCTCATAACCGGCCTCTCGCAGGGCCAGGGCACAGGCTCGGCCGCTGTCCATGGAAACTTCACGTTCGGCCGAGCGGCCGCCCATGAGGACCGTCACGTTTTTAGTCATGCGTGCCTCCCTCATCCGTGTTGCCCCCATTTGTACCGGCGTTATTTGAGCCGTTTTTGCTGGACATCCCGGCGATGGCCACACGATCAGGCCGGCCGATCCGCTTGATTTCCCATTCCAGATCGATTCCGCTTTTGGCCAAGACCGTTTGCCTCACTGTCTCGGCCAGCCCTTCCAGATCGGCGGCGCTCGCGCCCCCTTCGTTGATCAGGAAGTTGCAGTGTTGCTCGGACACCATGGCGCCCCCCCGCCGCAGCCCGCGGCAACCGGCACCGTCGATCAGCTGCCAGGCCTTGCGGCCGGCCGGGTTCTTGAAAGTGCTGCCACCGGTGCGGCTGTGGATCGGCTGGGTCTCGCCCCGCTGTTGCTTGATTTCCGCCATGCGGCGGGCGATCTCTTCCGGTTCCCCCGGGGTGCCGCGCAAACAGGCGCCGACAAAGACCCAATCCGCGGGAAGATTGCTGTGTCGATAAGCATAGCCCAGGTCGTCGGGCGTCAAACGGTGCAGCGTGCCTTGCGGGTCGATGGCCTCGGCCCAAACCAAAACGTCCTTGGTCTCGGTCCCGTAGGCACCCGCGTTCATGCGCAGAGCCCCTCCGATGGTTCCCGGAATACCGCTCAAAAATTCCAACCCGGCGATGCCGGCTTTCTGAGCCGCGGTGGCCACGTTCATGTCCAAATCGGCCGCGCCGCAGTGCACCTCGGTCCCCGCCGCGGTAATGCCGGCGAAACCGGCGCCCAGCTTAATGGTGACACCGTCAATGCCGCCGTCGCGGACGAGCAAGTTCGAGGCCACGCCCATGATGGTCACCGGCACATCCGCCGGCTTGCGGCGCAAGAATTCCGCCAGGTCATCCTTGTCGGCGGGCTTAAAGAGGACTTCCGCCGGTCCGCCCACGCGGAACCAGGTCAGCTTGGAAAGGTCCGCCCCCGCGCTGAGGCGGCCGCGGACCGGCGGCAGGCGCTGAAGCAAGGGGGATGGGGTTGGACACATCATCGCGGTCACTGTCACGCCCCCACGCAGCGGGGATCGGATTCGCCGAACAGGCGCTCCAGATCCTCAGGCAGACTGTTGGCCCAGGCGGAGATGTTGCCCGCGCCCAGGCAGACCACCAGATCACCGGCAGAGGCCGTGTCCCTGATCATGGCGGGCAGTTTCGCCGGGTCGGGCAAAGGGGCCACTTGGCGATGGCCATGCCGGCGCAGGCCGGCCACCAAGGCATCCCGGTCCACCCCCGGGCGCGGCGCCTCGCCGGCCGCGTAGACATCGGCGACGATGACCTGGTCCGCATCGTTGAAGCAGGAGCAGAAGTCCTCAAAGAGGTCCTCCAAACGGGAATATCGGTGGGGCTGAACCACGGCGATCACCTTGCCTTCGCCGGCGGTCTGACGCGCGGCCCGCAGTACAGCGGAAATCTCCACCGGGTGATGGCCGTAGTCGTCGATGATGCGGACGCCCCGCACCTCGCCGGTCTGGGTGAAGCGCCGCTTGACTCCGCTGAAGCCATGCAAGGCCTTACGCACCTGCACTTCGTTCATGCCCATTTCCTGGGCCACGGCGATGGCGGCCACCGCGTTCATCACGTTGTGATGGCCCAACATGGGCAGGCGGATGTCCTTCATGACCAGGGGTTTGGGATCATTGCGCCGGGTGAAAACCACGTCGAATTTGGAATGATTGCCGTTCAGGCGCAGATTGAACGCGCGCACGTCGGCCTGGGAACTGAGTCCATAGGTGATGATCCGCCGATCCTCGATCCGGCCGATCAAGGCCTGCACCGCCGGATGATCAATGCACAAGACCGCAAAACCATAGAAAGGGATGTTCTTGACAAAGGTTTCGAAGGCCGCGTGCAAGGCATCGACGGAGCCGTAAAAATCCAAGTGCTCCGGATCCATGTTGGTCACGATGGCAATGGTCGCCGGCAACTTGATGAAACTGCCGTCGCTCTCGTCGGCCTCCACCACCATCCATTCACCCTGGCCCAGACGGGCATTGGTGCCATAGGCATTGATAATGCCGCCGTTGATCACCGTGGGGTCGAAGTCGCCGCCTTCCAGCAAGGCCGCCACCAAGGAAGTGGTGGTGGTCTTTCCGTGCGTGCCGCCCACCGCGATGGACCATTTCAGGCGCATGAGTTCGCCCAGCATCTCGGCCCGGCGCACGATGGGGATAAAGCGGGCCCGCGCCGCGTTGACTTCCGGATTGTCCTGTTTGATGGCCGAGGAGATGACCACCACCTGGGCATCTCCCAGATTCTCGGCCTTGTGGCCGATCATGACATCAACACCCATGGCGCGCAGGCGGTTCACATTGGCGTTCTCCGCCACGTCGCTGCCTTGCACCTGATAGCCCAGGTTGGCAAGGATCTCCGCGATGCCGCTCATGCCGATGCCGCCGATACCGACGAAGTGAATGGTTCCCAAATCCAATGGCAAATTCATGCTGCAGCCTCCTGCTGATTATC
>JANQKX010000428.1 GCA_028280915.1 Kiloniellaceae bacterium | reverse complement strand
ATCGGTGCGGAAATCAAAGGGGTGGATTTCTCCCAGCCGGTCCCGGCGGATACCCACGCGCAGATCTACCAAGCCTTGCTGGATCATCAGGTGATTTTTTTTCGCGGTACCGGGATCAGCCCCGCCGCCCATCTGGCCTTTGCCAGGTCCTTCGGGCAACTGGATGAACCCCATCACCACTATCCCCACGTGGACGGCCAGCCCCACATTGTACTGCTGGAAAACGACCCGAGCACGCCGCCGGATACCAACAGCTGGCACACGGACCTCACCTTCAAGGCCGAGCAGCCCTTTGCGTCGATCCTGGTGGCGCGGCAGGTGCCCGAGGTGGGTGGCGATACCATGTGGTCCAGCTGCACGGCCGCCTACGCCCGCCTGTCCGATGGCATGAAATCCGACCTGGCCAAGCTGCAGGCGGTGCACGACCTGGGCGATTTCCGCAATAGCTTTTCCGAAGCGGTCAACGGCCAGTCGGGCGCCGACCGGCTGAACGAAAGCGTGGCCCGCTTCGGCCACAATCTGCGCCCTTTGATCGGGCACCACCCGGTCACGGGCCAGCCGTTTCTGAATTTCAACGAGGCCTTTGTCAGCCATATCGTCGGGCTCACCACCAACGAAGCCACAGCGCTGCGCGGCTTTTTGGCCAATCACATGAACAAGCCCGAGGACCAACTTCGCTGGCGCTGGCGCGACGGGGACATGGCCATGTGGGACAACCGGGTGACCATGCACTATGCCGTGGCCGACTATCTGCCCCAATACCGCTGCATGCATCGGGTCACCGTGGTCAAGGACCAGCGGGAAGCCCTTTAGGAAAATCCGCTTACGAGAGGAAAGATCATGTCAAAGCATGGCTACGAATCCGGCCGCCTCAATCTGCCCTTCGTGGGCCACTGTACCTTTGGCAAGCAACCCACCTGTTTGGACTGGGACGCCATCGACGCGGACGTGGCCGTCCTGGGCGTCCCCTTCGACATGGGCACCCAATACCGGGCCGGCGCCCGCTTCGGCCCACGGGCCATCCGGGAAGCCTCGACTTTGTTTTCCTTCGGCCACGACGGCGCCTATGACTTCGAAGATGACGTGACCTATTTGCCGCGGGGCAGCGTGCGGATCGTGGACATCGGCGATGCGGACATCATCCATACGGATACCATGCAAAGCCACGCCAACACGGAATTCGCCGTGCGCAAGATCCTGGACGCCGGGGCCATGCCGGTGGTCCTGGGCGGCGACCACGCGGTTCACATCCCCTGCATACGCGCTTTTACGGATCAGCCGCCCGTGCACCTGATCCACGTGGATGCCCACTTGGACTTCGTCGACGAACGCCACGGGGTGCGCTACGGCCACGGTAACCCCTTGCGCCGGGCCTCGGAAATGGCCCATGTCACGGGCATGACCCAACTGGGCATCCGCAACGTCTCCTCGTCCAACAGAAGCGATTATGAGGCGGCCCGGGCGGCGGGCTCGGACATCCTCTCCGTGCGTCACGTGCGCCAGTTGGGCACCGAAGGGGTATTGGCGCGTATCCCCAAGGGCGTGCGCTATTACTGCACCATCGACATCGACGGCTTCGACCCCTCCATTGCCCCCGGCACCGGCACCCCCAGTCACGGCGGCTTCCTCTATTACGAGATCCTGGAAATCCTCCAAGGCCTGGTCAAGCAGGGCGACGTGGTGGGCATCGACCTGGTGGAGGTGGCGCCCGATTATGATCCCAGCGGCTCCACCGCCTTCCTTGCCGCCCAACTGCTGCTCAATTTCCTGGGCTTCATTTTTCACGAAAAGGCCACCCGCGACGCTTAGCCGCACCCTATAGGCCTCTTGCGTTTCCAACCGACGCTCCATCTGTTTTAGCGGAGCGGGCCGCCCCTTGCGCGCTCGCCCTGTCACAATCGGTTCACAATCTTGAACTAGGCCAGTTCGGGTTCGGGCCGTTTTGTTTGCGCCCTCGCAACGGGATTGAGGTCATGTCCACACGCAATCTGGGAAAACTCTTCACGCCGTCATCCATCGCCGTTCTGGGGGCGTCCAACACGCCGCGCAGCGTGGGCAACACGGTCATGCGCAATCTCCTGGCCGGGGGCTTCAAGGGCGCCATCATGCCCGTGAACCCGAAACACCAGGCGGTGGCCGGCGTTTTATCCTACCCAAGCGTGGCGGCGCTGCCGGTGGTCCCCGACATGGCGGTGATCTGCACCCCTGCCGCGACCGTGCCGGGCCTCATCGCCGAACTGGGCGAACGGGGCACGCGAGCCGTGGTGGTGCTGAGCGCCGGCCTGCGCGAAGGCAAGGACGATGGGGGGCAGCCCCTTACCGCCAAGATGTTGACAGCGGCCCGGCCCCACATGTTGCGGATCATCGGCCCCAATTGCCTGGGCTTCCTGTCTTCGCCCTTTGGCATCAACGCCAGCTTCGCTCCCAGCGTTATCAAGGGCGGAGATCTGGCCTTCATCGCCCAGTCCGGCGCCGTGGCCTCGGCGGTGCTCGGCTGGTCGGCGGCGCGGGGCATCGGCTTTTCCCACTTCTTGTCCATCGGGGATGCGGCGGACGTGGACGCCGGCGACCTTTTGGACTACCTGGGCAAGGACCCCCACACCCGCTCCATTCTGCTCTATTTGGAACAGGTTACCGCGGCCCGCAAGTTCATGTCCGCCGCTCGGGCCGCGGCCCGCAGCAAGCCGGTCATTATCGTCAAGGCGGGCCGGGAATCCGCCGGCGCGGCCGCCGCCGCCTCCCATACCGGCGCCCTGGCCGGCTCCAACGAGGTTTATGATGCCGCCATCCGCCGTGCCGGCATGCTGCGGGTGGAGACCATCCAGGACTTGTTCAACGCGGCCGAAACCCTCGGCCATGGCCGGCCCAAGTCGGGTGACGCCCTCACCATCGTCACCAACGGCGGCGGCGCCGGGGTCATGGCCACCGACGAACTGGCGGCCCGC
>JANQKX010000426.1 GCA_028280915.1 Kiloniellaceae bacterium | reverse complement strand
CCTACTCCCCAGAGTTCCTTGCGGATCACATCGCTGCGCAGGAGCACAGCACCCGGCGCTTTGCCGGCCTCGGGCGCCAGGGCCCGGGCCAAGGTGGTCTTGCCCGTGCCCGACAGGCCCGCCACCGCGACCAGGGCCGGGCGGGCCGGGGCCAGATAACCCTCGGCGGCGGCAAAATAATCCCGCGCTTCCTGTTGCACGGCCGCCCGCCGCTCCGGCTCCGCCGCGCTCTCGGTACTGGCGCTCACCTTGGCCCGGACCATCGCCCGCAGGGCCAAGAACAGATCCAACAGGGACAATCCGGCATAGTCCCCCCTGTGCTGCAGGTAGCGATTGAGAATCAGATTGGCGTGACCGGCCAGGCCGCGATAACACAGGTCCATCAACAAAAAGGCCAGGTCGTAAAGCACGTCAATCTGTGCCAGGCTGTCATCGAACTCCAGGCAATCGAACAGGGTCGGCCGGCCGTCCACCAAGCAGACGTTGCGGAGATGGAGATCGCCATGGCAATGGCGCAGGTAGCCGCCGGCCGCCCGGTGGTCCAAGGTCTCCGCCACCGCGCCATAGTATTGCTCCGCCCGCGCGCTGAGACGCGCCACCCGGCCGGAGGGGAAAAGGTCGGAGCGGTCCCGCAGTTCCTGCAGGCTTTCCCGCAAGACCCAGGCAAAAACGTCCGATGCCCGCTCATCATCGGGTCCCGGCGTGATGACTTGGGCATTTTCGTGAAAATCAACGACGGCATCGGTCAACTCGGTCATCAGGTCATCGCTCAAGCGATCTTCCCGGGCCAGGCGGTCAAACAGGCCGGACTGAGGGAAGCGCTTCATGATCACCACCCACTCCACCACGGTCTGGTCATCGCCGATTCCCTCAACGCCGCCGATGTTCAGGGCGCCGTCGTCCTGTCGGACGATGGGCGCGACGGCCAAATAGAGGGCCGGCGCGGTGCGGCGATTTAGGGTCAACTCCTTTTCGCAAGCCGCGCGGCGTTTTTCCAAGGTGGAAAAATCCATGTAGGGGTAACTGACCGCCCGTTTGATCTTGTAGGCCCGCTCGCCGGCCAGGAACACCACGGCGCCGTGGGTACGGATGACCTGAACCTCGGCGCCCCCGTGGGTCGCCGGGTCGGCCAGGAAGGCCTCCACGGCCGTCTGATCGCTGGTCTTTGCCTCAGAGGACTGGGGCGGTCTTTGTGCCGGCATGGGACTGCCCTGCTCCGTGTTCCGTTATTCAGAAACTAAGGGCCCTTGGGCCCAATTCCAATCGAGGAAAACGGAAGGGGTACGTGTTTTGATCTATGTCATCGAAAGACCTGCGGCGTTTGATGTGAAGTAGGGGCATTAAGCGTAATCCGATCCGCCGGCGCCGCGGCTCGCGGATCCTCATTTGGACCACGGAGGTGCCCATGCCTACCGACGTCTTTCGAACCACATTCGAACATACGATCAAAACCGGAGGATGGCGCACCATCCTCGCCATGATCGGTTTTTTCTGCGCCGTGCTCCTGGTATGCGTGCTCATCCTCGCGCCGCAACTGGTCATGGCCCAGCCACAGGCCGCGAGCGCGGCCACCACGCAAAAACCCTTGGCGATACCGGTGATCGACACGGTCAAGGGTCGGGACCTTTTTGTCTCCCGAGGCTGCGTCTTGTGCCATTCGGTCAACGGGGTCGGCGGGCTGGCGGCCCCTCCCCTCGATGCTCAGGATAGTGCGGAGATCGATTTGATGACCTTTGTCGCCCGCATGTGGCGGGGCGCGCCGGCGATGATTGAATTGCAGAACCTGGAGCTGGGCTACTTCGTCGATCTCACGGCTCAGGAAATCGCCGACTTGGGCGGCTTTGTGATGGACAAGCAAGCGCAAGAGGACTTTAGCGAAGCCTACGTGCCCGAGCCCATGCGCTTATGGATGTTGGACGAACCCTATTGGGAAGGGGACCGCTGGCCGGAGGATTTCATTGAGGGATTCCGCGCCCTCTAAACCGCCGTTGCGTTGGCCCCGGCATTCATCAAGCGGCGCGGCGACGCGGCGCCGGCTCAGGTGGTGATCGTGCCAAGCTGGGTGCCCTGGATGGGAACAATCACCTGCGCCGGCCTCTTGGCCAGCGACGTCGCCGTTTGATGTCCTCGAGGATTTCCCGGGGCCGGCGGCACCCATCCAAATGATCCACATCATTGCCGCGGTTTGCTGGCGCCTGCTTAGCTGCTATCCTTGGCGGCCGAGTGCTAAAAGGCCGTTGGTCATTCTGTCCGTTTCAAAGGAACCCATGGGCGAGGGAGGTGGCAATGGAGGTAGAAGGCATTTGGACCGGCGAACTTTATGGCCCCTATGGTTGGGAAAACACCGGCGTTTACGTGCTGGAGCGCAACGTCATGCTGGGCGGCAACCACCGGCACTATTCCACCGGGACATATCAGATCGCCGGCGACCAGTTCACAGCGCAGGTGTCCGTCAACTACTATGGCCCCCCGCGGGCCATTTTTGGTGAAAAGAGCGAGAACTTCGAGATAGAACTGAAGGGCACCTTGGGCAACGGCGTGATCGAGGCACAAATTTCGCGCCGCGACAAACCGGAGTTCAACGTTCAATACCGACTGACCCGACGCATCGACATTCCGCCGCGGTGAGGGCGGACGTCGCTTTTGCACCTGGCCCGGGCACTGAAAGGCGGCCCCGACTTGGTGCCGGCGCGATATTTGGGCTTTTCGATCTAAATTGATTGCAAGACCGCGGAAACGGCTATGACCGGGCACATCCTTCTCGCCATGGGCGGCATCGGCTTATTCCTCTTGGGCATGGTCGTGCTCACGGACGGCTTGCGGCGGCTGGCCGGAGACGCCTTGCGGCGCATGCTGGCCCGCTTTACCAAAACGCCCCTGCGCGGCGTCGGCGCCGGCGCTCTGTCCACGGCCGTGGTCCAATCCTCCAGCGCCACCACGGTCATGGCCGTGGGCTTCGTGGGCGCCGGCCTGCTCACCTTTCCCCAGGGCTTGGGCATCATTTTCGGCGCCAACATCGGCACCACCGCGACCGGCTGGATCGTCGCCATCGTGGGCTTCAAACTGAAACTGGGCCTGATCGCCCTGCCGCTGGTGTTATTGGGCGTGCTGCTGCGCATGTTCGGGCGAGCGCGCCTACAGGCCTTCGGCTGGGCCTTGGCCGGCTTCGGCCTGCTCTTCATCGGCATCGACGCCATGCAGGACGGCCTGGCGCCCTTCGAGGGGGCGATCACCCCCAAGGACTTCCCGGCGGACAGTCTTTGGGGCCGGTTCCAAATGCTCTTGCTGGGGGTTTTGATCACCTTGATCACCCAGTCCTCCAGCGCGGGCGTGGCGGCGACCTTGGTGCTGCTCAACGCGGGCACCATTTCTTTTGCCCAAGGGGCGGCCATGGTCATCGGCATGGACGTGGGCACCACCTTCACCGCCGCCCTGGCCACCATCGGCGGCTCCACCGCCGCGCGGCAGACCGGCTATGCCC
>JANQKX010000422.1 GCA_028280915.1 Kiloniellaceae bacterium | reverse complement strand
ACTGGCCGCTCTCTTTTTCGATCTCCGAGAGTAGATCGATGGTATAGGCCTGCAGCGCTGCCATGGTGGGACCCGCGTTCAACGCGTGAATGCCGCCGGCGGCATGCCAGGAAGAGCCGGCGGTCAAGACGCTGCGCTCGATCAGCGCGATGTCCGTCCAGCCGAACTTGGCCAAGTGATAAAGAACCGACGTGCCGACCACACCGCCGCCGATGACGACCACACGGTAGTGAGATTTCATAGCCCTTCCTCGCCTTTGAGTCTGTGTTGTTGAATGTAAGAGAAAACTTTCCAAAACCAATTGGCACCCGCTGTGCCAAGCGGCAACCTGAATGCTGCTCCGGGTCCCTGATAGCCCCTTCTGGACACTCCTGTCCAGTCACCTTTCTATTCTGGAAATTTGGCGCAAGTCAAGGGGGCTGGCGCCATTGGCCAGTTGAAAATCACGACAGGGTTTTTGGGTGTTTTCGGCGCCCTGGAGGGGGCCTAAACGATTCCGTCGGCGAAAGGGTCGTCCGGGTGGCGGATCAGCCTTGTGTCCGCGCAAACGTAGGCCCGACCGGTCACCTTTGGGATAATGGCGCCCTCGGTCCCCGGCGTGTAGTGGGCTTCGTAGCGGCTGCCGATGATGCTTTCCTGCACCCAAACCTCGCCCGGAGCCAAGCGGCCCTCGGCGGCCAGGCAGGCCAGCTTGGCGCTGGTGCCCGTCCCGCAGGGGGAGCGGTCATAGGCGCCGCCCGGGCAGAGCACGAAGTTCCGGCTGGGAACCTCAGGCGTGGGGCTGGGGCCGAAAAACTCCACGTGGTCGATTTCAGCGCCGTCGGCGCCGGTGACGCCATTTTCCACCAAGGTCCGGCGTACGCGGCTCGCCGCTTCGGTCAGTTGGCCGATGTGCGTGTGCTCAAGGGGGCAGGGTGCATCGGGACTCAGAAAAAACCAATTGCCGCCCCAGGCCACATCCCCGGTTACCTGCCCCAGGCCGGGCACATCAAGACAGACGGCCCGACGGTGCCGGTAGCTCGCCACATTCTCCACGGTGACTTCGTTGGGGCTTTTAAGGTCGACGGTGACCACCCCGACCGGAGTGTCGAAGCGGTGTTGGCCCGGCGCGATGCGGCCCAGGTGGGCCAGCGTCGCCGCCGTGCCGATGGTGGCGTGACCGCACATGCCCAGGTTGCCCACGTTGTTGAAAAAGATCACCCCGGTCACGCAGTCCGGTTCGCTGGGCGGGCACAAAAGGGCGCCCACCAGCGCGTCAAAGCCTCGGGGCTCGTTGATCACCGCGCGGCGAAAGGCGTCGTGCCGCGCGGCGAAGCGTTGGGCGCGCTCGGCCAGGGAACCGTTCCCCAGATCCGGGCCGCCTTCCAGAACCACCCGGGTGGGCTCTCCTTCCGTGTGGGAATCGATGACGTGCAGGGTCAAGCAGGCTCTCCGTCTTCAGCCCAGGCTTTGTACCAGCTTTTGAATAGCCGCAGCTGGCGTTCGGCGTAGGCCTGCTGGCTGGGCGAGAGGGCGTCGCTGGCGTTGAATTGCAGGGCATATTCCGGATCGCCCTGCAGCACCATGAGATGCTTGTAATAAAGTACCAGGTCCGGCCCTTCGTCATAGGACGACAGCACCGCCAAGGCCTGTTCCAGCTCCTGGGCATGGCGCCGCGCGGTCACATCCCCTGCAGCGGCTTTTTCGCAGAGGGCGACCAAATGCAGAACCTCCTTCGGCAGCACATTGCCGATGCCGGAGATGGCGCCCCTGGCGCCGCAGTTGACGTAGCCGTGGAAGACTTGGGTGTCCACGCCCACCAAAAGGGCCAGGCTTTCGTCGTGGCTGGTGATGTGCTCGGCGGCCAGGGTCAGGGCCTCGGCCCCGCCGAACTCCTTAAAGCCCACCAGGTTGGGATGGGCCCGGCGCAGCTCGAAGAACAGCTCGGCCCGGGTTTGAAAGCCGTAGTAAGGGCTGTTGTAGATCACCGCCGGCAGTTCGGGCGCCGCCTCAAGGATCTGGGCGAAGTGGGCGCGCTGGGCGGCGGGGGACGAGCCGCGGGAGAGCACCCGGGGAATGACCATCAAGCCCTTGGACCCCACGGCCTGGGCATGGGCCGCGTGGGCCGCGGCCAGGGCGGAATTTTGCGCCCCCGTGCCGGCGATGACGGGAATGCCCGCCTCGGCCAGGCAGGCCACGCCGTCTTGCCGCTGGGCATCGCTCAGCAAGGGCCAATCGCCCATGGAGCCGCAATAGATCACCCCGGACATGCCGGCGGCCATCAGCTCCCGTCCCTTGCGCACCAGGGCGCCATAGTCGGGCGCCCGGTCCGCGGTACAGGGGGTCATGAGCGCCGGCATGCAGCCGGAAAAGATCGAAGCATCCATAGGTGTATCTCCTCTAAGGTTCGCTTGGATTTTGACCCAAGCGGCCCTTTCTGTATTGTCGATATCTCCGGTCAAAATTGGAAAATCGGCAAAAAATGGGGCCATGGGTGATCTGAACGCGCTGCAAGAAGACTTTTTCGCCAGCCTTGACGGGCCGGCGGTGCCGGAAGCTTTGTTCGATCAAATCGAGGACACGGTCTTTTTCATGAAGGACCGGCTGGGGCGCTATATGAGCGTGAACCAAACCCTGGTGACCCGCTGCGGCTTTCGCGCCAAAAAGGATTTGATCGGCCGCTTGGCCGACGAAGTGCTGCCGGACCCTATCGGGCCGGCCATCGCTGCCCAGGATCGTCGGGTTTTGAGCGAAGGCGTGTCCATCCGCGCCAAGCTGGAGCGGCACCTCTATGCCAACCGGCAAGAAGGCTGGTGCCTGACCTGGAAGGAGCCCCAGCGGGACCTCTCCGGCCGGACCATAGGCCTGACCGGTATCTCCCGGGACCTGCGCCGCCCGGGCGAGCTGGACGGGGACCTGGCCAAGGTCTCTCAGGTTCTGCGCTTTATCGACGACAACCACGCCCGGCCCCTGCGCCTGCCCCAGCTGGCCAAGCAGGCCGGACTCTCGGGATATCAATTGGACCGGCGGGTGCGCGCCCTCTTGGGCTTGACGGTGGGGCAGTACATCATCCGGGCCCGCATTGATCATGCCTGCGAGCGGCTGCGGCGCGGCGATCAAGCCATTGCCGAGATCGCCCTGGCCTGCGGTTACGGGGATCAGGCGGCCTTTTCACGTCAGTTTCGCCAGTCCGTGGGCCTGTCGCCGGCGGCCTACCGCCGTTCCGTTCCCCGTGGCTGAGCGGAGCTTGGTATCGCCCAGAGCTTCCCCGATAAAATGCAGTTGAACGGCGATGGGATTCATTGTTCAACTTGTCCCCTGATTTATGATTGGCGTTGGCGGAGCCGCTGGTTCTGCCAACCTGGGGAAGGTGGTGACCCATGATTTCCGTGCCTTGTGATGACGGCCGCGATTTTCGCTTCGAACCTGAGTGCTGCGCCTTGATCTCGATCGATTTTCAGCGGGATTTCATCGACGCCGAGGGGGGCTGCAATTTGAACCAGGAAGGCAGCGCCCGCCTGGCCGCCATCGTGCCCGTGGCCCAGTCGGTGCTCGCCGCCGCCCGGGAAGCCGGGCTGACCGTCCTTCATACGCGGGAATCCTACGCCCCCGACCTGTCCGACGTGAATGGCCTCAAGCGGGAAAAGGACTATGTGGGCCGGGACGGCCCGCTCGGGCGCTGCCTGATCCGGGGCGAGCCGGGCTGTGACTTGGTGCCGGACATGAAAGCCCTTCCCGGCGAGCGGGTGGTGGACAAGCCGGGTTTCAGCGCCTTTTGCCGCACCGACCTGGACAAGGTTTTGCAAGACGCCGGGATCACCCATTTGATCATGATGGGCGTGACCTACCAATGCTGCGTGCACTCCACCCTGCGGGACGCGGTGGACCGGGGCTATTATTGCCTGACCATCGATGACGCCTGCGCCGCGCCGACCCCGGAACTGGAAGAGGCCGTGCGCCAGATCATTCGCAGTGAGGGCAACCTTTTTGGCTGGATTTCCCATAGCGCCCCGTTTTGTGCCGCCTTAGGGGCGAGCGGGCGGTCGGTGACGACGGCAACTGTGACGGACGAGGCGTGACATGACGGCGCGGCCCCTTTCCCATATCCGCGTTCTCGACTTCGGCCAGTATCTGGCCGGTCCCCTGGTCGGCATGATGCTGGCGGACATGGGCGCGGAGGTGATCCGCATTGACCCGCCCGGCGGCCCGGCTTTTAAGGACCCGGCCAGTGACATGCTGTCCCGGGGCAAGAAGGCCCTAACCTTGGACTTGAAGACCGAGGCCGATCGGGAAACAGTCCTCGAGGTAGCCCGCCGCGCCGATGTGGTGATTGAGAACTTTCGCCCGGGGGTGATGGACCGCCTGGGCCTGGGGCCGGCGCGCTTGCGCGAAGCGAACCCGGGCTTGATCTATCTCTCCTTGCCGGGCTTTGCCTCTAGCGATCCGGATTTGGCCGACGTGCCGGCCTGGGAAGCGGTCATCGCCGCGCGCACCGGTCAGTTCACCGACATGGGCCTCAACCGCCGGCTCATGGGCATCAACCCGTCTTTCACGCCCCTGGCCCTGGCTTCGGCTTACGGCGCCGCTTTCGGCGCCATGGCGGTGCTCTTTGCCCTCCATGCCCGGCCCCACAATGGCGGCGATCACATCGAGGTGCCCCTGGCCGCGGCGCTGCTGGAAGGTTTGGTCTACAACTGCGAGCAGATCCAAGACTATCCCGAGCGCTACAAATCGCCCCGGGAAGTGGAATTGGACCGGCGGGCCGCCGAAGGCCTGCCCATGAACCTTTCCTTCGACGCGCTGAGCGCGTTCCTGGACCCCTTTTACCGCACCTATACCTGCGCCGATGGGCGCGGCTTTTACGTGGTCTCCGGCAGCGTGGCGTCCCATCCGCGCCGGGTCTTGCAGACCTTGGGCCTGGACGACCTGCTGGCCGAGCTGCCTGATTTTGATGCCTATCTGGACACCGTCGACTGGCCGGCCCCTTGGAGCCTGCGCAACTACCCCGTGGGCGCCCAGGACCGGGACCGCATCGCATCGGCCATGAAAGCAGCCTTTCTGCAACGGCCCGCCGCCGAGTGGGAAGAGCTTTTTGGCGCCGCCAAGGCCCCGGCCACCGCCCAGCGCGCCACCCAGGAATGGCTGGCCGATCCCCACGCCTTGGCCTCCGGTTTGGTGTTGGAAGTGGCGGATCGCCGTCACGGCACCATGCGCCAGATGGGCAACGTAGCCTGGCTGGCGTCCGACGAGGGCGCCGCCCGCAAGACCGGCGGCCCGGACCCTGACAGCGCGCGCGCCGAGCTGGACCGCCTCTTGGCGGAGGCGCCGAGGGCAGGCCAGCAGGACCGGCCCAGCCGGGCCTGGCTCGAAGGCCTGAAGGTCTTGGACCTGACCAATGTGATTGCCGGCCCCACCATCGGCTCGACCCTGGCCCGCTTCGGTGCCGAGGTGACCCTGGTGCAGCCGGTGGCACCCTCGGTGGATCCCTGGAACACGGTGGTCTTCGGCCTGCACGCTCAGCGGGGCAAAAAAAGCATCCTGCTCAATCTGGCAAGCCCGGAAGGGCGCGCGGCGCTGGAACGTTTGATCGCAAAACACGACGTGATCACCATGAACGGCACCGATGCCCAGCGCGACGCTCTGGGCCTGTCACCCGAGCGGCTGAAGGCCCTCAGTCCCGCTTTGATACTGGTGCAGTTGGATGCTTTTGGCGGGCCGAAACGTGGCCCTAAATCCGATCATCTGGGCTATGACGATTTGGCCCAGGCGGCCACAGGGGTCATGCTCCGCTTCGGCGGCGGCATGGCCACACCCGAAGAGCACGCCCATTTTGGCACCATCGATGTCCTGACCGGCTTTTGCGCCTGCGTGGCCTTGGGCGCTGCCTTGCTGCGCCGGGAAAGGGGCGGGCAAGGCGGCCTGGCCCGCGCGTCTTTGGCCGCGGCGGGCAACTTGATCCAGGCCCCCTTCATGTACGACTTTGACGGACGGG